>NZ_JTLF01000178.1:0-23656 GCF_000798855.1 Enterobacter sp. ZOR0014
GCTCTTCCGATCTGAACATCCAGGTTTACACCCTGGCGCGCCCTGCGCTTCGAGTTTTGTGGAGAGTCATTTTGCGTGTCAGCCGTTCCTTAACGATCAAACAGATGGCGATGGTGTCTGCCGTCACGATGCTGTTTGTCCTGCTTTTCTGCGTCATTTTGCTGTTTCATTCCGTGCAGCAGAATCGCTATAACACGGCTTCGCAGTTAGAAAGTATCGCCCGCTCGGTGCGCGGCCCACTCTCCGCCTCGATCCTGAAAGGGGATATTCCCGAAGCGGAAACCATTTTAAAACGCATTCAGCCTGCTGGCATCGTGAGCCGCGCGGATGTCGTCTTGCCCAACCAGTTCCAGGCGCTGCGGATGAGCTTTATCCCGGAACGCCCCGTCCCGATGATGGTCATGCGCCTGTTTGAACTGCCGGTGCAAATTTCTCTGCCTCTCTATTCGCTGGAACGTCCTGCCAATCCGCAGCCGCTGGCCTACCTGGTCCTGCAGGCAGACTCGTATCGCATGTATAAGTTCGTCATGAGTTGGGTGGTTACGTTAGTGACCACTTGCTTACTTATGACCCTGATTCTCAGCGTGGCGTTAACCTGGTGTATTAACCGGTTGATTGTGCATCCGTTGCGCCGTATCGCCCGCGAGCTGAATGCGCTTGCGCCGCAGGATCAGCTGGGGCACCAGCTTGAACTGCCGCGCCTTCATCATGACGATGAGATCGGGATGCTGGTACGCAGCTATAACCTCAACCAGCAGCGCATTCAGCGTCAGCAGGATGAGTTAAATAACAGCGCCACGCGATTCCCGGTGTCAGAACTTCCTAATAAGGCGTTTCTGATGGCGATGCTGGAGCAGACGGTTGCGCGCCAGCAAACCACGGCGCTGATGGTGATCGCCTGTGAAACCCTGCAGGATACGGCGGGCGTGCTCAAGGAGAGCCAGCGTGAAATGCTGCTGCTGACGCTGGTGGAAAAGGTGAAATCTGTCCTGGCCCCGCGCATGGTGCTGACGCAGGTCAGCGGTTACGACCTGGTGGTGATAGCCAACGGCGTGAAAGAGCCGTGGCATGCCATCACATTAGGTCAGCAAGTGCTCACTGTCATTAACGAGCGGCTGCCTGTTCAGGGGATCCAGCTGCGTCCAAGCGCCAGTATCGGTATCGCCATGTACTACGGTGATTTAACGGCGGAGCAGCTGTATCGCCGCGCGTTCTCGGCGGCGTTTACCGCCCGGCGCAAAGGCAAAAATCAGATCCAGTTCTTCGACCCGGAACAGATGGAAAAGGCGCAGCAGCGCCTGACGGAAGAGAGCGACATCCTGACCGCGCTGGATAACCGTCAGTTTGCTCTCTGGCTACAGCCGCAGGTGAATTTACAGACGGGTGAAGTAAAAAGCGCCGAGGCGCTGCTTCGTGTACAGCAGCCGGACGGCTCATGGGAGCTGCCGGAGGGGCTGATTGAACGCATTGAATCCTGTGGCCTGATGGTCACCGTCGGTTATTGGGTGCTGGAGGAGTCCTGCCGCCAGCTTGCCGCCTGGCAGGAGCGCGGCGTGACGCTGCCGCTGTCGGTTAATTTGTCTGCGTTGCAGCTCATGCATCCGACGATGGTTTCCGAAATGCTGGAGCTGATCAATCGCTACCGGATCAAGCCTGATACGCTGACGCTGGAAGTGACGGAGAGCCGACGCATTGACGATCCTAACGAAGCCGTTGCCATTCTGAAGCCGCTGCGCAATGCCGGCATTCGCATCGCGCTGGACGATTTTGGTATGGGCTACGCCGGGCTGCGTCAGCTTCAGCATATGAAAACCCTGCCGGTGGATGTGCTGAAAATCGACAAAGCGTTTGTCGAAGGGTTGCCAGAGGACAGCAGCATGGTGCAGGCCATTATTCAGATGGCGCGCAGTCTCAATCTGCATCTGATTGCCGAGGGGATTGAAACCGACGCGCAGCGCATCTGGCTGGCAGAGGCGGGCGTAGAGAGCGGTCAGGGCTTCCTTTTTGCCGCTGCTGTTCCTGCGGATGTCTTTGAACAACGCTACCTTCCCGGTGCTGACAATCACGCAAAAGTGTAATTTTGTTGCTGGCTTGTGCGAGCCAGCTCAAAGTTCTTAACATTTGTGTTTCAAATTTGAACTGAGTTTATTTCTGTCCTGTTATACGGGTGTTATTTTAGAGCCGCAGGTTAACCATAACCTTACAAAACCTGTGGTTTTTCTTCCCAAGGACACCTTATGAAAACCTCACTCTTCAAAAGTCTCTATTTCCAGGTCCTGACAGCCATCGCCATCGGTATTTTGCTGGGGCATTACTACCCTGAGCTGGGCGCGCAAATGAAACCGCTTGGCGACGCGTTCGTGAAGCTCATCAAAATGGTCATCGCCCCGGTAATCTTCTGTACGGTTGTCACGGGCATCGCTGGCATGGAAAGCATGAAAGCGGTAGGCCGTACCGGTGCTGTGGCGCTGCTCTATTTCGAAGTGGTCAGTACCCTTGCGCTGATTATTGGTCTGATTATCGTTAACGTGGTCCAGCCTGGTGCGGGCATGAACGTTGACCCCTCAACGCTCGATGCCAAAGCGGTCGCGGTCTATGCCGAGCAGGCGAAGGATCAGGGCGTGGTGGCCTTCCTGCTGGACGTGATACCCGGCAGCGTCATTGGCGCATTTGCCAGCGGAAACATTCTGCAGGTACTGCTGTTTGCCGTCATGTTTGGCTTTGCCCTGCACCGTCTGGGCAGCAAAGGCCAACTTATCTTTAACGTGATTGAGAGCTTCTCACAGGTCATCTTTGGCATCATCAATATGATCATGCGCCTGGCGCCAATCGGTGCCTTCGGTGCGATGGCCTTCACCATCGGTAAATATGGCGTCGGTACGCTGGTGCAGCTGGGCCAGCTGATTATCTGCTTCTATATCACCTGTATTCTTTTCGTGGTGGTGGTGCTGGGCTCCATTGCCCGTGCGACAGGTTTCAACATCTTCAAATTTATCCGTTACATTCGTGAAGAGCTGCTGATTGTGCTGGGGACCTCTTCTTCAGAATCGGCGTTGCCGCGTATGCTCGACAAGATGGAAAAACTCGGGTGCCGTAAGTCGGTGGTCGGGCTGGTGATCCCGACGGGCTACTCCTTCAACCTTGATGGTACGTCGATATACCTGACGATGGCGGCGGTGTTCATCGCTCAGGCGACCAACAGCCATATGGATATTTTCCATCAGATCACCCTGTTGGTGGTGCTCCTGCTCTCCTCGAAAGGCGCGGCAGGCGTAACGGGCAGTGGCTTTATCGTGCTGGCGGCCACCATTTCTGCGGTAGGGCATCTGCCGGTGGCGGGCCTGGCGCTGATTCTCGGTATTGACCGCTTTATGTCCGAGGCGCGCGCATTAACCAACCTGGTAGGTAACGGTGTGGCGACGGTCGTTGTCGCGAAATGGGTGAAAGAGCTGGATCACAAAAAACTCGACGATACGCTGAATAATCGCGTGTCTGATAGCAAAACTCCTGGTTTAACCTCCTAATCTTGTTACAAATGCCCGCATTCCCTTGTCGGGATGCGGGCTCCTGCGCATAATAACCCTTCATACCTGTCATAATTCGACAAGATTTTTTTTGGGTATATTTCACTTCGGACCGTGACGTTTTGCCGAACGCGCGGTCTAATCGACGTGTTTTCATCGTCATCTTTTAGAGTGCAGCGCGTCGCGAGACACTCTTTTTAACCAGGAATGTTGATCAGGGGTTCACATGCAGGGCACAAAAATTCGACTCTTAACCGGCGGTTTGCTGATGATGGCAGCAGCCAGTTATGTGCAGGCAGATGCGCTCCAGCCAGACCCGGCCTGGCAACAAGGCACGTTAGCGAACGGTTTCCAGTGGCAGGTTTTATCCACCCCGCAACGTCCGAGCGATCGTGTTGAAATCCGTCTGTCCGTTAATACCGGCTCCCTTACGGAAAGTACTCAGCAAACCGGTTTTAGCCATTTTATTCCCCGTCTGGCGCTCACTCAGAGCGGCAGCCTGCAAGCGGTTCAGGTGCGTTCGCTGTGGCAACAGGCCATCGATCCAAAACGCCCGCTGCCTCCGGCTGTGGTCTCCTATGACTACACCATGTTTAACCTGAGCCTGCCAAATAACCGTAACGATCTGCTCAAAGAAGCGCTGACCTATCTCGCTGATGCCTCAGGCAACCTGGCGATTACGCCGGATACCGTTAACTATGCGCTGAGCAACAGCGACATGGTGGCGACCTGGCCTGCGGATACCAAAGAGGGCTGGTGGCGCTACCGTCTGAAAGGTTCAACGTTGCTGGGTCACGATCCGGCGGAGCCGCTGAAGCAGCCGGTCGATGCCGAACAGGTGAAATCGTTCTACCAGAAATGGTACACCCCGGACGCCATGACGCTGATTGTGGTTGGCAATGTCGATAGCCGCGCGGTGGTTGAACAGATCAACAAAGCGTTTGGCGATTTGAAAGGCAAGCGTGAAACGCCTGCCCCGGTTCCGACACTCTCTCCGCTGCGCGCCGAACCTGTCAGCATTATGACGGACACCGTGCGTCAGGACCGACTCTCCGTGATGTGGGATAACGCTTGGCAGCCTATCCGCGAGTCCGCCGCGCTGCTGCGCTACTGGCGTGCCGACCTGGCGCGTGAAGCGTTGTTCTGGCACGTTCAGCAGACGCTCAGTAAGAATAACGTGAAGAATATTGGTCTTGGCTTTGACTGTCGCGTGCTTTTCCAGCGTGCGCAATGTGCCATTAACGTTGAATCGCCGGGCGATAAGCTGAATGCGAATCTGGGTGTGGTCGCCAAAGAGCTGGCAAAAGTGCGTAAAGAGGGCCTCTCTGAAGAGGAGTTCAATGCGCTGGTGGCCCAGAAAAAACTGGAGCTGCAGAAGCTGTTTGCGACCTACGCGCGTGCCGATACCGATATTCTGATCAGCCAGCGCATCCGCTCCCTGCAGAATCAGGTTGTCGACATTGCGCCTGAACAGTACCAGAAGCTTCGTCAGGATTTCCTGAACGGTTTGACCGTGGATATGTTAAATCAGGATTTACGTCAGCAGCTGTCGCAGGATATGGCATTGATCCTTATGCAGCCGAAAGGCGAGCCGGAATATGACATGAAGGAACTTCAGAAGACCTGGGATTCTATTATGGTTACCGCGCCGCAGCCGGCGACCGCAGCGGATGATTTACACCCGGACGCGACGGATATTCCTCAGGGACAGTAATGCGTAGACATGCCCTCTCCCTGTGGGAGAGGGCCAGGGTGAGGGCATCAGCCCTCACTTTGGTTAAACAGGCATCGCCTCACGCGGAATAATCGCCCCGCGATACTGAATCACGGTGCTGGCCGTCAGGTGTCCGCGCTGTGCCGCGGCTTCCGGCGTTCCCCCGGTCAGACGTACCGCCAGGTAACCCGCGCTGAAGGAGTCCCCTGCCGCTGTCGTATCAATCACGTTCTCTTTGGCCAGCTTCACCGCCGGGACTTCAACCACCGCTTCACCCGCCATCGCGACCAGGCATGATTCCGCCCCGCGTTTAATGACGACTTCGCTTACGCCCGCCGCCTGCGTGCGTGCAATCACGTCATCTACGGGCTTCTCACCCCACAGGGCGTCTTCATCGTCGAGCGTCAGGAACGCGATGTCCGTGCACTGCAGCATCTGCTGATAAACCTGCTGCGTCTCTTCACGGCTGGCCCACAGGCGTGGACGGTAATTGTTATCAAAAATCACCTTACCGCCGTTGGCGCGGCATTTATGCAGCAGCGACAGCAGCTTTTCGCGGCTGACTGGACTGAGGATCGCCAGGCTGATCCCACTCAGATAGAGATAGTCAAAGCTTGCCAGTGCTTCACAAATGGCCGGGGCTGCATCGCTCTCCAGCCAGAACTTCGCCGCGGCTTCGTTACGCCAGTAATAAAACGTGCGTTCGCCGGTGCTGTCGGTTTCGATGTAGTAAAGCCCGGGAAGGCGGTTTTCCATACGCTGGATCAGCGCGGTGCCCACATGTTCATTCTGCCAGGCTTCCAGCATCTGCTGGCTGAAGCTGTCCGTGCCGAGGGCGGTAACATAGTCCACGGAGAGTGCTTCTGGCGCAACCTGACGGGCGATATAGACGGAAGTGTTTAACGTGTCGCCACCAAATCCGCGGCTGACTTCCGCGCCTTTTTGGGACAGCTCAATCATGCATTCGCCAATCACGGCAATTTTTTTGGACATAGTCGTGAACCTGAACAGAAGAATTTATCAGCAGTGTGCTCTGAGTGAATTAGATGGTCAACTATATTAAAACGACGTTCCATTATTTAATTTGAGCCAGCACGTGTTCCGGCAAATTTCTGTCATCTTAATTTCATTTTCCCGGTGAATTGAACATAAAGTTCTCAATTGTCGCGCCGATAACCCAGTGACGAGTCCAGAAAGGCCATCCAACAACAGGACATCTGAAATGAAGTCAGAGCAGGTTATCCAGCGGCTGAGCACTACGCCTGAGGCAAGTATTGAGAACTTGCAGGAGCATCGCTACTGGCTGCAATGTGAGCGTGCGTATACCTATCAGCCGATCTACCGAACGGACGGTCGACTGATGGCCATTGAAATTTTGACCGTTGTTACGCACCCGTCAAACCCTTTACAGCGTATCGCGCCAGATCGCTATTTTGCCGAAGTTGCCGTTCGCCAGCGCCTTGACGTGCTGGAAGAGCAGCTTCGTATGCTGGCGACCAAACAGGCCTTTTTCGAGCGGCACAATATCCTCGCCTCGGTTAACGTGGATGGCCCGACACTGCTGGCGCTGCGTCAGAATGCAAAGTTGCAGGAACTGATCGCCACTCTGCCGTGGATGCGTTTTGAACTGGTGGAGCACGTCCGGCTGCCGCAGGACTCCTCGTTTGCCTCGATGTGTGAATTTGGCCCGCTGTGGCTGGATGACTTTGGTACGGGCATGGCGAACTTCTCTGCGCTGAGCGAAGTGCGTTATGACTACATCAAAGTGGCCCGCGATCTGTTTATTATGCTGCGTCAGACCCCGGAAGGGCGAAACCTGTTTACGCTGTTATTGCAGCTGATGAACCGCTATTGCAAAGGGGTGATTGTCGAAGGTGTGGAAACGCTGGAAGAGTGGCGCGATGTGCAACACTCACCCGCTGCTGCCGCACAAGGTTATTTCCTCTCTCGCCCGGTTCCTATGGATACCCTCGATACCGTCATAACTAACCTCTGATCCGCCCGTTTCCCCTTGTCTGGACTATAGTTTTACAGGACAGGCCATCAGGAAAGGGGACAAAAATGACAAAGACAACCAGGGTTATCTCCTGGACTACAGGGATTTTCTTGTTGTTGATCGTGGTTATCGTCGTCATTATTGCGACGTTTGACTGGAATCGCCTTAAGCCGACCATCAACCAGAAAGTCTCAGCTGAGCTGAACCGTCCCTTCGCCATCCGCGGCGATTTGGGCGTGGTATGGGAACGTCAGAAACAGGAGACCGGCTGGCGAAGCTGGATCCCCTGGCCGCACGTCCACGCCGACGACATTATTCTCGGCAACCCGCCGGATATTCCGGACGTCACCATGGTCCATCTGCCACGCGTTGAAGCCACGCTGGCGCCGTTAGCGCTCCTGACCAAAACCGTCTATCTGCCGTGGATTAAACTCCAGCAGCCCGATGCGCGTCTGATCCGCCTTTCTGAAAAGAACAACAACTGGACGTTTAACCTTGCCAGCGACGGCGAAAAAGATCCCAATGCCCGGCCCTCTTCATGGTCATTCCGTCTGGACAATATTCTTTTCGATCGCGGGCGGATCGCCATCGACGATAAGGTCAGCAAGGCGGATGTGGAGATCCTGGTCGATCCGTTGGGTAAACCGCTACCGTTTAGCGAAGTGACGGGCAACCAGGCGAAAGGCAATAACGCCAAAGCGGGAGATTATGTGTTCGGCCTGACGGCCAAAGGGCGCTACAACGGTCAGCCGCTGAGCGGGAAAGGAAAAATGGGCGGCATGCTGGCGCTCAGGAGCGAAGGTACGCCGTTCCCGGTGCAGGCGGATTTCCGTTCAGGGAATACGCGCGTGGCATTCGTGGGCACGGTCAACGACCCGATGAACATGGGGGGCGTGGATCTGCGGCTGAAATTTGCCGGTGATTCGCTGGGTGAACTGTATGAGCTGACCGGTGTGTTGCTGCCCGATACGCCGCCGTTCGAAACGGACGGGCATCTGGTTGCCAAAATCGACACCGAAAAATCGTCTGTCTTTGACTACCGGGATTTTAACGGCCGCATCGGTGACAGTGATATCCACGGCTCGCTAACCTACACCACCGGAAAACCGCGCCCGAAACTGGAAGGGGATGTGGAGTCCCGCCAGCTACGACTGGCCGATCTGGGCCCGTTGATTGGCGTGGATTCGGGCAAAGGCACGAAGTCGAAAGAGGTCAAAAAGGACGTTCAGCCTGCGGGGAAAGTGCTGCCTTACGATCGCTTCGAAACTGACAAATGGGACGTGATGGATGCCGATGTACGCTTCAAAGGGCGTAAAATTGAGCACGGCAGCACGTTACCGCTGAGCGATCTCTCGACGCATGTCATTCTTAAAAACGCCGATCTGCGCCTGCAGCCGCTGAAGTTTGGTATGGCGGGCGGAACGATTTCCTCGAACATTCACCTCGAGGGCGATAAAAAGCCGATGCAGGGACGCGCCGAAATTCAGGCCCGCAGGCTGAAGCTGAAAGAGTTGATGCCAAACGTGGAGTTGATGCAGAAAACCCTCGGTGAAATGAACGGTGACGCGGACATTCGCGGGGTAGGGAATTCCGTGGCGGCGCTGCTGGGCAGCGGCAATGGTAACCTGAAACTGCTGATGAACGACGGCCTGGTCAGCCGCAACCTGATGGAGATCCTGGGGCTGAACGTGGGCAACTTTATCATCGGGCAAATTTTCGGGGATGACGAGGTGCGGGTGAACTGCGCCGCGGCCAATCTGGATCTGGTAAACGGCGTGGCGCGTCCGCAGATTTTTGCCTTCGACACGGAAAACGCGGTGATTAACGTGACCGGTACCGCCAGCATGGCCTCAGAGCAGCTGGATTTGACGATCGACCCGGAAAGTAAAGGGATCCGTATTATTACCCTGCGCTCGCCGCTTTATGTCCGCGGCACCTTTAAAAATCCGCAGGCAGGCGTGAAGCCCGGGCCGCTGATCGCGCGTGGTGCGGTGGCCGCAGCCCTCGCGACGCTGGTCACCCCAGCCGCCGCGCTGCTGGCATTGATCTCGCCGTCAGAAGGTGAGGCGAATCAGTGTCGGACAATTTTGTCGCAGATGAAGAAGTAAGGTGCGGGATGTTTTTGCCGGGTGGCGCTGCGCTTACCCGGCCAACATTTTGAATCGTAGTCCGGGTAAGGCGTAGCCGCCACCCGGCATTAGCTTACAGTGCCTGATGCTTAGTCTCATGCGTCAGCAGCAGCGCAATCAGCGTCAGCGCCGCCATGGCCGCCAGGTAAACGCCCACGTAGAACAGACCATAATTTGCCTGCAGCCAGGTGGCGATGTATGGCGCAACGGACGCCCCCAGAATGGAAGAGACGTTGTAGGAGAACGACGCACCGGTATAACGCACTTCCGTCGGGAACAGCTCTGGCAGCAGCGCGCCCATTGGGCCGAAGGTGAGCCCCATCAGGCTAAGGCCAATCAGCAGGTAGGCCATCACCAGTGCCGGGCTACCCGAACCCAGCAGCGGCGGGAAGACGAACAGGGCAAACAGAATGATCAGCGTGGTGATCGTAATCATGCTCGTACGACGACCGAATTTATCCGCCAGCAGGCCGGCAATCGGCACCATCACACCAAACCCGATGACCGCCATCATCAACATCCACAGTACTTCGTTACGCGGCAGACCCAGCCCAACCGGCGCGGCGGCGGTACTGTAGGTCATGGAGTAAACCGTCATGATGTAGAACAGCGTATAGGTTGCCAGCATGATGAACGTGCCCAGCACGGTGACGCGGACGTGTTTGGTCAGCAGCGTGCCCAGCGGGACTTTCACCTGTTTTTTCGCCGCGGCCACTTTAGCGAACACCGGCGTCTCATGCAGGGACACGCGGACATACAGGCCAATCAGCACCAGCACGGCAGAGAAGACAAACGGAATACGCCAGCCCCAGTTCATGAACTGTTCATCCGTCAGCAGCCAGGAAAGCAGCAGGAAGGTCCCGTTGGCAAAGAAGAAGCCAATCGGCGCGCCAAGCTGCGGGAATGAACCGTACAGCGCGCGTTTACGCGGCGGGGCATTTTCGGTCGCCAGCAGCGCCGCGCCACCCCATTCACCGCCCAACCCCAGACCCTGACCAAAACGCGCCAGCGCCAGCAGGACCGGCGCCAGAATGCCAATGGTTTCGTAGGTCGGCAGCAGGCCGATCGCCACGGTGGAGATCCCCATCGTCAGCAGCGAGGCCACCAGGGTGACCTTACGACCAATACGGTCGCCAAAGTGTCCAAACAGCGCAGAGCCAATCGGACGTGCAACAAACGCGATAGCAAAGGTTGCCAGAGACTGCAGCGTCGCCGCCGTCGGGTCTCCCTGAGGGAAGAAAATATGCGGGAAGACGATGACCGCAGCGGTGGCGTAAATGTAAAAGTCGAAGAACTCAATGGCGGTGCCAATCAGCGATGCGACGACAACTTTATTGCGCGAGTTGACCGGGACGTTTTCCGCGCCAGAGTCGAGTGTTGTGGCTGTTGCTTGCATAATATTTTCTTATTTTTTATCGAACGAAAGGCCATATTACGCACAGCAAAAGCGACATTTCAATCTGTAACAAAGTCGCGTTCTGGTGATAAAAGCAACAAAAAGCGGATAATTTTCAGGCCAGCGAAAATGCTTCCATGAAATGCTTCACAGTTTTTAAATATTGGTGAATAAAACTGGTTTTTGGTTAAATAAAAGTTACGGGCTGGATTTATATGCTGAAATGATGAGTCGGGCTGAAATTTCAGCCCGAGAGAGGGGTTAGCGGTGTGTTTTTCCCGGCATGCGTGTGTCGCCTTTGTACTCGGCGGTGGCAATCCACGCGGCGCAGAACAGGGTCAGGCGGGCGAAGAAGTAGAAGAAGGCCATCAACCCCAGCACGGAGCCGAACGCCGCGCCCGACGGGGATTTCACCAGCGACGGCAGGGTGTAGGTCATCACGATTTTAATCACTTCAAAGCCTATCGCCGCAATCAGCGTTCCGCGGAGCAGGGCCTTCTTGCGCGGACGATGACGGGGCAAACGCCAGAAAATCCAGAAGAACAGCAGGTAGTTGGCGAAAATGGAAATCGCCAGCCCAATGCCGCGCCAGGCCGGTTTCAGCCATTCGATGTAATCCAGATAGAGTGCAGAGATAATCATCTGCTGTGCGGAGCCCGCCACGGAGGTAATCGAAAGCGTAACGATGAGCGCAATGAGCAGGCCAATCAGCGAAACAAAGTCGCGGAGATACTTAACCCATATTTTCTCCTGATCCTGCGGCTTACGCTCCCACACCTCACGCGACTGGGCGCGAATGGCCTCGCGGAGGTTGCCCATCCAGTTTACCCCGGAGTAAAGGGCGATAAGCAAACCAACGATCCCAACGGTCGTACGTTGCTGAACAGCGGTATTAATCGTGCTTTTTAGCGTAGTGGCGAGGGTCGGGTCACTGACGTTATTCAGGATTTTATTGAAAATATCCTGCAGCAGCGTCGGGTGCGACGCGAGCACAAAACCGGCCGCTGCAAACGACACCATCAGAATGGGGATCATCGACAGGAAGGAGAAATAGGTGATGGCAGCACCAAACTGGTTCCCCATGCGGTCATTAAAGCGCTCGGTCGCACGTATCAAATGCGCAACCATGGGAAACTGCTGAATTCTTTCTGCCAGGCTGGTGACGGTGCCCAGCGTCTTGCTGGCCGCCCCTGGGGTTTTAGCCTTTTCTGGCCCGGTTTCCATCTTCTTGATGGGATCATAATCTAAATGTTGGGTGGGTCGTTGCGGGTTATTTTCCGGCGTCACGCGTCTTTTCCTTTTCGTTAGGCTGGATGTTACTGAATTATAGCTTGCGACTAATCCACGTAAGCTTTTGTGAGTTCGGTCAGCCACTCCATGAACAGATGTACCCGACGGGAGAGGTTGCGGCGATGGGGATAAATCAGGGACACGGGCATCGGTTCCGCGCGATATTGCGGGAGGATCTCAATCAGTTTTTTCGTCCGCAGTAAATCACGTACCCCAACACGTGGAACCTGAATGATGCCCAGCCCGGCAAGGCAGGCCGCCTGATAGGTTTCCGTGCTGTTGACGGTTAATACGCCGCCCGTCTTTATCCACTGCGTTGCACTGCCGTTATAAAATTCAAAGCCCTGCGGACGGGTACCCAGCATGGCGGCGTAGTGAATCACCGCGTGTGAGCCCAAATCATCCAGCGTTTCAGGGTAGCCAAAACGCGCCAGATAATCCGGACTGGCACAGTTAATTACCGTCAGTTTCCCCAGCGGCCGGGCAATTAACCCTGAATCTTTCAGGGAACCCACGCGGACCACGCAATCAAACCCTTCGCGAATCACATCCACCAGACGATCGCTGCTGCTGAGTTCCAGTTCAATACCCGGGTACTGCTGCAAAAAAGTCGGCAGTCTGGGGATGACTAAATTTCGAGCAACGCCGACGGGCATATCCACGCGCAGCCTTCCGCTTATGGTGGAGGGATCGTGCTGAAACAGTCCGTCCAGTTCATCAAGGTTTGCCAGCAGATCTTTTGCCCGTTCGTAATAGACCATGCCGTCCTGCGTCAGGCTGACGCGACGCGTGGTCCGGTGCAACAGCTGGGTGCCAAGGCGGTTTTCAAGGGCCTGAATTTGCCGCGAAACGCTGCCTTTCGGCAGCGTTAAGGTTTCTGCAGCACGGGAAAAACTTTCCAGTTCCGCGACGCGCACAAACAGCTGCATTGCGTGAATTTTATCCATAGATGAAGCTCATTGTTGTTGCTGTTGAAACAGTGAAGCGTTTTAAACCCTCTTTATTGATCTTCTATCACCTAATAAGCTCTTTCTCAATCTCCATAACAGCCAAAACGAGGTTTATGATGACTGAACGTATCGCATTAGTGACGGGTGGTAGCCGTGGTTTGGGTAAAAACGCGGCGTTGAAGCTGGCGGCAGACGGAACGGGAATTGTTCTGACGTACCACAGCAATCAGCAGGACGCGCTGGAGGTTGTTCGCGAAATTCAGGAAAAAGGCGTGAATGCTGCAGCATTACAGCTCAACGTCGGTGATATTGCCAGCTTCGATAAGTTTGCTCAGCAGCTTCAGGAAATCCTTAAGACCGTCTGGCAACGCGACACCTTTGATTATTTATTGAACAATGCCGGGACGGGTTTATATGCACCCTATACCGACACAACGGAAGCCCAGTTTGATGAGGCGATGAATATTCATTTCAAAGGGCCTTTCTTCCTGACACAGCGCCTGCTGCCTCTGCTGAATGACGGAGGCCGGATCCTCAACGTCTCCAGCGGGCTGGCCCGATTTACCCAGCCAGGCTCCGGTACCTATGCAGCGATGAAAGGGGCGATGGAAGTGTTGACCCGCTATCAGGCGAAGGAGCTGGGTGCGCGTGGTATCTCCGTCAATATTATCGCGCCGGGCGCGATAGAAACCGACTTTGGCGGTGGACGCGTTCGCGACAACGCGCAGCTTAATCAGATGCTGGCATCACAGACGGCGCTGGGGCGGGTGGGGTTGCCGGACGATATCGGCGATGCCATCGCGGCACTGCTCAGCGATAAGCTGGGCTGGATGAATGCGCAACGTATTGAGGTGTCAGGCGGTATGTTCCTGTGAGGCCTGCTGTTAAGGGGAGGGAACCCCTTAAGGAAATCCTTAAAACTGATGTGTCAAAGTACGGGCAAATATAAAAACCACTCGCGGATTTGTAACCTCTCCATTCATTGAGTTTTTTCTTAAATACTGCCTCTGTAGAATCCCCCTTCGCTATTCTCAGAGGGAGAAAAACGATGCGAGTAATCATGTTTGACAGGCAGTCGATATTTATTCATGGAGCGATACACGGTCTGCAGGAGTTAATTCCTGAAATAAATATAACGGGCGCTTGTCAGGCGGACGATTTATGGGGGCAAATATCTGCTTCACCGTCTGCTATCGTGATGATTGACGGCAATTTGATCCAGGAAGAGGAGAGTGCTTTCCTGGAAGAGCTTATGGATTCCTTCCCGGCGATACGGGTGATTATGGTTCTGGCAAGAAAAGAGGCCAGATGGGTTGAGCAGCTCATGCAGCGAAACGTGATGGCCATTATCCCCCGTAACGCTAACCCCGAACGGTTTGCCGCCGTGCTGGATTCCGTGTCGAGAGGGATGGTCTGCTTTCCCGGGGAGTGGGTTAGCCAGCAATCATCAGCGCAGCCGTTACTCTGTTTAAGCGAGCGTCAGCGCGAGGTACTCAAACTGCTGGCTGCGGGGGAGTCAAATAAAGAGATTGGCCGCAATCTCAACATCAGCGCGGCCACGGTAAAAGCGCATCTGGAAGCACTTTTTCGGCGGCTGGAGGTGAAAAACCGGACCCAGGCGGCCATGTACTATACCCGGGCGATAGCCTGATACAGCGCGTTCAGACGTGAAGGCGTCTCGGCGAAACTGAATATCAATACTACCAATGCATCATGCTGCTGTTGGGTTAATGGGCGTGTTATATTTTCCCGCAGCAGCCTCTCACATAACTGAATATCTTCCTGAAGCAAACATTCTGCCTGAAGCGGAGTAATGCCTCCGTGAAAATTGTCCTCCTCATGGATCGCATGTCCATAGCCGATCACCCATAAACCATTTTCATCACGATATTTCTCCAGTGAAAGCCCCTGATGCTTCTTTATTAAATCAATGGCGGCATAAGAGATATTCAGCGTATGACCTTTCATATTCATTTCCTCGTAATGGCGATACTGTAGAGGAATTGAACAATGAAAAATATCCGCCAAATGGCTGTTGATCAGGCGTTATGGTTCAGATATTCATGCCGCAATAAACCCAATAACCAGTCATTTTGCCAGCGTCCGGAAAGGTAATAGCTCTCGCGAAGCTCCCCCTCCAGACGAAAGTGGGCTTTTTCCAGCAGACGTCTGGAGGCGACATTTCCCGCCGTGACGGTGGCGGTGAGCCGACGTAGTCCGCCCTCACGAAAGGCGTAATCGCAAAGCGCCTGCAGGGATTCGAAACCGTAACCTTTCCCCTGCGCCTCGGGTGCAAAAAGAAAGCCCACTTCAGCGCAATCGTCCTCACGATGAATATACCCGGTCACGCCCAGCGGTGCCTGAGAGGTGGCATCACGGACGACGAGACACAGCCAGTGCGTGCTGCCCGGCGTCCAGAGGGGCAGACGAGAATCAAACGCCTCACGAATTGCGGCAACGGGACGGTTTTCCGCCACAAAGCGCATCACGTCAGGATGTTGCTGCAACGCCAGAAAAAAGGGCCAGTCATGCTCCTGCAGAGGCGAGCAGTTCAGGCGTGAAGTCATTAAAACCGGCATTAAGATTCTCCTGAAACATTTTTAATGATTTTAGGGTTGTCACTTTATTTCAACAGAAAGTCAGGTATGGTTAAGCATGTATAAATAAAAGAAAAATGGCCATAAGTGCCCATTCCTGATGTCTTCGTTGTCGCTTAAGGAAAACAATGACTCTCAGCACATCACATCATATTCGCGAACAGTTTGAACACTGTCTGGCGGTCATTCGCCAGGCGTCGGTTGAAATTTTGCTTCTCCTGAATGTACATGTTTCTGAGGGAAAAGATCCACGCTGGCTCCTGGAACAACTGGATAGCGCACGTTTAGCGCTCGGGGGATGGGCAGCCGTTGCGAAGACGCTCAATCTGAATGATGCCGAGATGTCGGAATTTACGCTGCAGCTGCGCCTGCTGCAGCAGCGCGTTCCACAGTATGAAAGCGGGCAGGATGTCAGCGAAAACCAGCTGATTGCGGCGATGCGCTTTGTGACCACGCTGGAACTTCTTCGTTTGCAGCAACCGTTGCTGACTTACAGCACGGAGCTGGCAACGGGTAGCGAACTGCAGCAACAGCAGGCGCACAAGCAGGTTCGCGCCATTGAGCTGATGATTAAAGGACTTATTCAGCAGGCCTGGCCCGATCAGGTGCGGCTCAGTAATCATCTTAAGACCTTATTTAATGCCGACCGGGTAAGACGCTGGCTGAAGCTCGGGGAGATCAACGATATCCTGAGCGGGATGATGTTCAGTGAGCTGGCGCAGATGCTGGTGGATAAAAAAGAGTTCAGCCGGTATTACGCCTCGCTGTTTAACGATCCTGCCATGCTGACGCTCCTGGTAGAACCGCGTAAAACGCTGCAAACCTTCCTTGATGATATTCGGCAAATTCGCAACAACATCACGGTTCAGAAAACGTTAAGTTCGGCGCAAATTCAGCTGCTGGATAACTACTACATGCAGATTTCCCGACCGGTTCAACGTGCATTCGAAGAGGGGAGAACGCGCGTCAACCCAGCCGGATTGATGGCGGTGGACGCCAGTGAACTGCACACTTTCTGGGAAAAGGCGCAGAAAATGGATCGGGTTACCGGTGGCGATCTGTTTGAGGTTCGTGACACGATTGAAAAGCCGACCCAGCGCGCGCCGCGCACGCCCGAACAGCGTGAGCAGCTTATCTCCGGTGCGTTATGGGGCGCGGTTGGCGTGATGGTAATCGCCATCCTGGTGGGCGGCTTCTGGCTGGTGACCAGCAGCAAACCGCAGTCATCGGCCGAACACACTGCGCAAGCGGCTCCGCCGAAAGATATGCGCGAAACCCCTTCTGCGCGCGAGACGCTGACCCGCATGGGGGTGACCTGGGACGACAATAATTTCCGTTCAGCGATTAACCGCAACGATACCCGTGTCGCGCAGCTCTTTTTGCAGGGCGGGATGGACTGGAAACTGTCATGGACCGAAGAGGCGATGTCGGCAGGCCATGACGACGTGCTGGAACTCATGCTGCGCTACCGACGGAACATGACGGAAGAGAAGCCATGCCGTCGCTTTATCAACACGCTCAGCCACGCGATGTCGAACGGTGAATCCCTGACCTCAGTGCGTAAAGCGTATCTCAAAGCGTTCTGCACCGTGCCCGCCGTGGTGAAGCGCCAGCAGCACGATCTGGATATGGCTACGCGGCGTGCGCAGTCGCAACCGGATGCCACCACGAAAAAATGGCAGTCCATTCAGACTGCCATTTATGAGGTTATCCGCTGATCCCTTTACCCTCTCCCTGTTGTGGGAGAGGGCACCAGACCGCACCCCACTCAAGGCTCCCCATACAACCCTATCAGCCGTCGCACTACGCCGTTGGTCCAGCCGAAGCCGTCCTGAAGGGGATACTCACCCCCGCCCCCCTCGCGTGGCGTACTGCTGGCGATATGATACTTCTCAATCAGCTTGTGGTGGGTCTTATAAAAATGATTCACCGTCTGCAGCCAGCTCCAGGCGATCTCATCGCCCAGTGAGTCATTGCCATACTGCTTGAACCCCTGAATGGCCATCCACTGCAGCGGGGCCCAGCCGTTGGGTTTATCCCACTGCTCGCCGGTTTCATACTCGGTTGCCAGAATCCCGCCCGGCGTCAGCAGTCGCGTTTTCACCGCATCCGACAGTCGATCGGCCTGTTCATGCGTGGCCATACCGACGTACAGCGGCACAATGCTCGCGGCAGAGAACAGCGCCATCACTTCGCGGCGCCAGTCATAGTCGCGATAGCAGCCGCTTTCTTCATCCCAGAGGTAGCGGTTAATCGCGGCGCGGCGATCGCTGGCCTTCTGATGGAACAGTTCAGCGGTCTCTTTATCCCCTTTCGACGCTGAGATATTGGCGATAGTACTCTCCAGCTTGAACAGGAAGGCATTCAAATCGATAGGGATAAACTGCGTGGTGCGAATGCTGGCCAGTCGGCCAGGCTCACGCAGCCAGCGGGAGGAGTAATCCCAGCCTGAGGCTGCACCCGCGCGCAAGTCCCGATACACTTCGTTTGGCGGACGTCCGGAGTGACGGGCCGTTTCTACGTCCTCAATCCACGATTCGTCCCGGGGCGTATCGCGGTCGTCCCAGTAGCGGTTGAGCAATGATCCATCCGGCATACGGACCGCGCTGCGATAGGCCTGATTAAGCAGCAGCGACTCTGCACCGTCCATCCAGAAGGCGTGCTCCATCTTGAGGTGCTCAAGGTAACGCTTCGCGCCGCGTACCCCGTCCTCTTCAAACAACTCGACCATCAGGGCAAAGACCGGCGGCTGAGAGCGGCTGAGGTAATAGGTACGGTTACCGTTTGGGATATGCCCGTAGCGTTCGATCAGCCACGCGAAGTTATCCGCCATACACTTCAGCAGGTCGTTACGTCCGCTCTCCGCCAGCCCCAGCATGGAGAAATAGGAGTCCCAGTAATAGGTCTCACTGAATCGCCCGCCGGGCACAATATAGGCCTGCGGTAACACCAGCAGAGAGGACCAGGGGATATGGTCCTGCGGTTCGCGCGTCAGCACCGGCCACAGGCTGTCAATGTGCTCTTTTAGCGACAGACCGGGGTCAGAAACATATTCCGTGCCGTAGGTGGCCGGTAGCCAGAAGTGGTTCTCTACAAACTGGCGCAGGTCGAAATCCCGGTGACGTTTCACTTTACGATAGCGGATCAGGATATCCAGCGGGTCCATCTTCGGCGCGCAGTCAGGGAAGGTTTTGCTGTCCGCGAACAGGCGTGTTGACTGAACATGCTCGAACAGTTCCAGATAGCGATCGGCGGGCGTCAGGGCATCGGAGGCGGGTAGCCCCTCGATCATTTCGGGTTCCGGCTCCGCCTCAATCATTTCATCCAGTTTCAACTCGCAGGGATCGGTCTCGTAGCGCAGCTCTTCTGCGATCTCGAATTCGATATTCTCGGTAGCCTGTAGTTTCTGGTTGAACATGGTTATAGGGACCTCCGGTTGTGTGTACTTAAAGACAGTTTTTTTCCGGGCGTCTTATAAGCGTAGACATTCGCTTCGGTAGATGGGGAGGGAAATGTGCGGTAGATCACTATTTTCGGAGCATTCGTTTTGCAACGATTTATGAATGTGAATAAAAAAAGCCCCTCCGGAGAGGGGCTTCTGCCTTAACGCATGGTAACAAATTCTTCCGCGGCGGTCGGATGGATTGCCACGGTGTTGTCGAAGTCTTTCTTGGTCGCGCCCATTTTCAGCGCCACGGCGAAGCCCTGCAGGATCTCATCCATGCCGAAGCCAATGCCGTGGATACCCACAATCTTCTCGTCCGGGCCCACGCAGACCAGCTTCATGCGGCATGGCTGACGGTGAGAGGTGACGGCGGTATACATCGCGGTGAACGCGGATTTATACACTTTCACCTGGTCGTCGCCATACTGCTCGCGCGCCTGCGGCTCGGTTAAGCCAACGGTGCCGATGGGCGGATGGCTGAAGACCACGGTCGGGATGTTGGTGTAATCGAGATGCTCGTCAGGCTTGTTGTTAAACAGACGTTCGGAGAGACGACGTCCCGCCGCAACGGCCACCGGGGTCAGCTCTACGGCACCGGTGTTATCGCCGACTGCGTAAATGCCCGGTACGCTGGTGTTCTGGAACTTATCGACGACGATATAACCTTTTTCGTCGGTTTTCACGCCGGTCACGGCCAGGTTAAAGTTGTCATTCGCTGGTTCACGACCAATCGCCCAGATCAGGCAGTCGACGGTCTGGCTGCGGCCATCTTCCAGCTCCAGCGTCAGGCTGCCGTCCGCATTTTTCACTACCGCTTTCGGCACCGCGTGGGTGTGGAGTGTTGGGCCTTCAGCGTTCATGACTTCAACCAGCGTCTCGACAATCAGCGGGTCAAAGCTGCGCAGCGGCGCGTGTTTACGCACAAACAGGTGCGCTTCCGCACCCAGGCCGTTGATCACGCCCGCCAGCTCTACCGCAATGTAACCCGCGCCAACCACGGCAACGCGCTTAGGCAGCGCAGGCAGTTCAAAGAAACCGTCTGAGTCGATGCCGTATTCCACGCCCGGAATGTCCGGGTGGCTCGGACGACCGCCGGTGGCGATCAGGATATGATCGGCGGTGATCGTCTCACCGTTCACTTCGATCGTTTTCGCATCCACAAAGCGGGCAAAGCCGTGGATCACATCGACGTTGTTCTTACCCAGCACGTTGTCGTAGGAGGTGTGAATACGGTCGATGTAGGCGGTACGGCTGGCGATTAACTTGCCCCAGTCAAAGTGATTGAGGGTGGTGTCAAAGCCGTAATCCGGGCCGTACATATGGATCGCTTCGCGGATTTGCGCCGCGTGCCACATCACCTTCTTCGGTACACAACCCACGTTCACGCAGGTGCCGCCCAGCGCTTTAGCTTCGATCAGCGCACATTTCTGGCCATACATGGCTGCGCGGTTGATGGAGGCGATGCCACCGCTGCCGCCGCCGATTGCGATGTAGTCATAATGCTTAGTCATAGCTTTTATCCTTAATCGTGAATTGCCGCGATTGTATACCTGAAATCAATAGTTTCCACCGATGGCTGCGATTACTCCGGCACGATCCAACTGACGGTGGCGTGGCCTGTACCCGCAGGCACCAGCGTTTTGTGCAGCCACGGCAGCACGTTGTTCATCTGCGCTTCGAGCTTCCACGGCGGATTAATCACAATCATGCCGGAGGCGGTCATGCCGCGCTGGTCGCTGTCCGGGCGCACGGCCAGCTCAATCTGGAGGATTTTGCGGATACCGGTCGCTTCCAGATCTTTGATCATGCGTTTGATTTGCGCGCGCAGCACCACCGGGTACCACAGGGCGTAAGTGCCGGTGGCAAAACGTTTGTAGCCTTCGTGGATGCCGGTCACCACCGCCTGATAGTCGGTTTTGATTTCATACGGCGGATCGATCAGCACCAGGCCGCGGCGGGAAACGGGCGGCAGTTTGGCTTTCAGCTGCTGGTAGCCGTCGGCTTTCTCCACGCGGGCGCGGTTATCTTTCTGAAATTCAGAGCGCAACAGCGGGAAATCGCTCGGATGCAGTTCGGTCAGCTGAATGCTGTCCTGCTCGCGCAGCAGCTGGCGGGCAATCAGCGGTGAGCCTGGGTAGTAGCGCAGCTGGCCGTTGCGGTTGAAGTGGTTCACCACGCCGATGTACGGTTCCAGTTCGGCTGGCAGGTCGTCCTGCTGCCAGATGCGGGCGATCCCTTCCAGATATTCACCGGTACGCTCGGCATGCTCGCCGCTCAGCTGATAACGGCCCGCGCCCGCGTGGGTGTCCAGATAGAGAAACGGCTTCTCTTTCTCTTTGAGCGATTCAATGATCAGGCTCTGAACGGTGTGTTTGAGGACGTCGGCATGGTTGCCAGCGTGGAAGCTGTGGCGATAACTGAGCATGGGTAATGATTTTCCGCTGAATTGACGATTTGCCACAGTTTACAGCAGAACGGCACAGATTACCCGCAGGCCCGGTAAGCGCAGCGCCACCGGGCGCTTTTCCACGACGTCCGGCATTGAAATCCTCTACACTTAACCCCATTAATTAATGATATGCACAGCGCCGGATGCGCGCTTCATTCACCTATTTCAACAGGACAGCGCTTATGACCAATCCATTACTGACGCCTTTTTCGTTGCCGCCGTTTTCTAAAATCCTCCCTGAGCATGTGGTTCCAGCCGTTACGCAATCGCTGGACAACTGCCGCGCGGCGGTAGAAAGCGTGGTGGCGCAGGGCGCACCGTACACCTGGGAAAATCTGTGTCAGCCGCTGGCCGAAGTGGACGATGTGCTGGGGCGTATCTTCTCCCCGGTAAGCCACCTGAACTCGGTGAAAAACAGCCCGGAACTGCGCGAGGCCTATGAACAGACCCTGCCGCTGCTCTCGGAGTACAGCACCTGGGTCGGCCAACACGAAGGGCTGTACAAAGCGTATCGCGATCTGCGTGACGGCGACCATTACGCCGAGCTGAACACGGCGCAGAAAAAATCGGTCGATAACGCCCTGCGTGATTTCGAGCTGTCCGGGATTGGTCTGCCAAAAGAGAAGCAGGTTCGCTACGGTGAAATCGCCGCGCGCCTGTCCGAGCTGGGCAACCAGTACAGCAACAACGTCCTCGACGCCACCATGGGCTGGACGAAGCTGATTACCGATGAATCCGAGCTGGCCGGGATGCCGGAAAGCGCGCTGGCAGCAGCGAAAGCGCAGGCCGAAGCGAAAGAGCAGGAAGGCTATCTGTTAACGCTGGATATCCCAAGCTACCTGCCGGTAATGACCTACTGCGACAACCAGGCACTGCGTGAAGAGATGTACCGCGCCTACAGCACGCGCGCCTCCGATCAGGGGCCGAATGCCGGTAAGTGGGACAACAGCCCGGTGATGGCGGAAATCCTCGCCCTGCGTCACGAGCTGGCACAGCTGCTGGGCTTCGAAAACTACGCCGACAAATCCCTCGCCACCAAAATGGCGGAGAACCCACAGCAGGTGCTCGACTTCCTGACCGATCTGGCAAAACGCGCCCGTCCTCAGGGTGAGAAAGAGCTGGCTCAGCTGCGTGCTTTTGCGAAAGCGGAGTTCGGCGTGGACGAGCTGCAGCCGTGGGATATTGCGTACTACAGCGAAAAACAGAAGCAGCATCTTTACAGCATCAGCGATGAGCAGCTGCGCCCGTACTTCCCTGAAAACAAAGCCGTTAACGGCCTGTTCGAAGTGGTGAAGCGCATCTACGGCATCACAGCCAAAGAGCGAACCGATATCGACGTCTGGCATCCGGACGTGCGCTTCTTCGAATTGTATGACGACAAGAATGAGCTGCGCGGTAGCTTCTACCTTGATCTCTACGCGCGTGAGAATAAGCGCGGCGGAGCGTGGATGGATGACTGCGTCGGCCAGATGCGTAAAGCCGACGGTTCCCTGCAAAAGCCGGTCGCTTACCTGACCTGTAACTTTAACCGCCCGGTGAATGGCAAACCTGCGCTGTTTACTCACGACGAAGTGATCACCCTGTTCCACGAGTTCGGTCACGGTCTGCATCACATGCTGACCCGCATCGAAACCGCAGGCGTGGCTGGCATCAGCGGGGTACCGTGGGATGCGGTCGAGCTGCCAAGCCAGTTTATGGAAAACTGGTGCTGGGAGCCGGACGCGCTGGCGTTTATCTCTGGTCACTATGAGACCGGCGAACCGTTGCCGAAAGAGCTGCTGGATAAAATGCTGGCGGCCAAGAACTACCAGGCAGCGATGTTCATCCTGCGTCAGCTGGAGTTCGGCCTGTTTGATTTCCGTCTGCACGCCGAGTTTAGCCCGGAACAAGGGGCGAAAATCCTCGAAACGCTGGCCGAGATTAAAAAGCAGGTTGCTGTGATCCCTGGGCCAACCTGGGGCCGCTTCCCGCATGCGTTCAGTCACATCTTCGCAGGCGGCTATGCGGCAGGTTACTACAGCTACCTGTGGGCCGACGTGCTGGCAGCGGATGCTTTCTCCCGCTTCGAAGAAGAGGGGATCTTCAACCGTGAAACCGGCCAGTCGTTCCTCGATAACATCCTGACCCGCGGCGGTTCTGAGGAGCCAATGGTACTGTTCAAACGCT
>NZ_JTLF01000129.1:0-13895 GCF_000798855.1 Enterobacter sp. ZOR0014
GGCACCCGGGACACCAGTAAAACGGTCTTGAGGAAAGCATTGTCCTCTCTATAATCCCGCCACATCGCTCGCACTTTTTCCCCGCCCGATGAAACACCTTAAACCGGAACAGCGCCCCGTGATGCCTGTTCTCATCTACCACGCCGCGCGTCGTGTAGGATAAACGCGGAATGTCCAGCAGCGCATGGGACAGCGCTTCCAGCTGTTCATCGCTGAGCTGCGAAGCTTTATGCTGCGGCGCCAGCCCGGCTTCCCAAAGGATTTCCACCCGCAGGTAGTTGCCGAGCCCGGCCAGAAAGGCCTGGTCGAGAAACAGACCGGAAAACTGCCGATTGCGAAATTTGGGTGACAGCAAACGGGCTTTCACATCGCCCGCCGTCAGGCGCATATCCAGCACATCCGGCCCAACGCGCAGCAAGAACGGATGAACGAGCAACTGCTCAGGCGTTAACATTTCGATATCCGACGCGCTGTAAAGCAGGATGGCTTTATCCGCCGTTTGCAGCCTGACCCGCAGCACACGGGTGGTTTGCGGCTGTTCACCCGCGTTAACCACGCGCCAGACGCCGTAAAGCTGGTTATGGCTATATAACGTCAGGTTATGGGAAAAGTGCGTGAGTAAGGCTTTCCCGCGCGTTTCAATATGGGTCACCGTCTGCCCCAGCAGCTGTGATTCAAACGGTTTGAGTTGCGGAAAGGCAAACCAGACATCCGTCAGCGGTTTGCCCTTTATCGCCGCTTCCAGGCTATCCGCCGCGCGGCGGATCTCCGGACCTTCTGGCATGTTAGTGTCCTTAAATGATTATTCTGCGCTGACAAGAATACCCTCATCAGAGAACGCTGCCCGCAGGCGCCGCGCAAACTGGAGCGCATGCTCGCCGTCGCCATGTAAGCATACCGTATCGGCCTGAACGTTTGCCGATGTACCATCCACAGCGGTGACACGCCCGGCGCGCACCATCTCCAGCGTCTGCGCCAGCGCTTTACCTTCGTCGGTAATGAGCGCCCCGGCCTGCGTTCGCGGCACCAGGCTGCCATCAGGCTGATATCCCCGGTCGGCAAACACTTCCTGGCGGGTGGTTAACCCCAGGCGCTGCCCGGCGCGGATCAGCTCGCTGCCCGCCAGGCCCACCAGAATCAGCTGAGAGTCACAATCCCGCACCGCGCGGGCAATGGCGTCCGCCAGAGCAGGATCTTTCGCCGCCTGATTGTAAAGCATGCCGTGCGGCTTCACGTGGCGCAGTACGCCCTTCTCAGCGCGCACTATCGCCTCCAGCGCGCCAATCTGGTAAAGCATCTGAGCGTAGACCGTCTCCGGCGGCAGGTCCATCGCCGTACGGCCAAAGTTCTCCCGGTCGGGAAAGCTCGGGTGAGCGCCTATCGCCACGCCGTTTTTAATGGCATTGCGCACGCTCTCCAGCATGGTTTGCGCATCACCCGCGTGAAAGCCGCAGGCGATATTAACCGAAGAGACCAGCGTCATCAGCTCTGCGTCGGCGCGGCTCCCCTCCCCCAGATCGGCATTTAAATCAATCTTTACCATCAAGCCTCCACGCCAGCTGTTCGAGATAACGCTGCTGATCCTGCCGCGCTTTCAGCGCCTCCTCCAGCGAACATTGCACGAAATGGATCGGCTGACCGAGGGGAATTTGCGCCAGATGGTAGCGATCCGCGTCAATAATGCAGGCAATGCGCGGATAACCGCCCGTCGTCTGCGCATCGTTCATCAGCACAATGGGTTGACCATTGCCCGGAACCTGAATGACGCCAGGCAATAAGCCGTGGGAGAGCAACTCCCGGTCGGTTGTGCGGGTCAGCGGCTGCCCCTGCAGGCGGTAGCCCATGCGGTTACTCTGCGGGCTAATCTTCCACGGCGAACGCCAGAAAGACTCTTTAGAAGCGTCATCGAACTCCTGATATTCCGGCCCCGGTAAGGCGCGGATCACGTTCCCCCACAGCAACTGTTTTACGCCCTGCGTCGTCGAGAAATCGCGTGTTGACGGCTTAATCGCCAGACGATCGCCATCGCGCAGCGAACGTCCCTCATGCCCGCCTATGCCCGCTTTCTGATCGGTACTGGCTGACCCCAGCACCTCCGGCACGTCAATGCCCCCCGCTACCGCAAGGTAACTGCGCACGCCGTGCAGAGGCCGTTTCAGCATCAGACGTTGCCCGGCTTTCGCCCGCAACCGCCAGCCGGTCCACACCGCTTTGCCGTCTAGCGTGGCGTCACAACCTGCGCCGGTCAACGCAAACCAGGTTTCCTGACCAAACTCAATCACGCACTGACCCAGCGTAATTTCTAACGCCGCCGTGCTGCCTGCGTTACCCACCAGCAGGTTGGCAATCTCCAGCGAAGGACGATCAAGCGCACCGCAGTAGCTCACGCCAGACTGGCGCAGGCCAAAGCGGCCGGCATCCTGTACCGAGGTATAAAGCCCTGCGCGAAGTAACGTTAACATACCCCCTCCTTCTGCGGGATAAAGCGAAGGGTATCGCCAGGACGAAGGAGAATGGGTGCCTCCTGCCCCGGTTCAAATAATGGCATGGCGGTGTGCCCAATAAGCTGCCAGCCGCCCGGCGAGGTGAGCGGATAAATTCCGGTTTGTTCGCCGCCAATCGCCACCGTTCCCGCGGGAACGCTCAGGCGTGGCTCGGCCCGGCGCGGCGTATGCAGCTGAGGGGATAATCCGCCAAGATACGGGAAGCCGGGTTGAAACCCCAGAAACCAGACCACGTAATCCACCGAACTGTGCAGCTCAACAACCTGCTTCTCCGTTAATCCGCAGTGATCCGCCACCACGCCAAGATCCGGTCCACCCGTGCCGCCATAGACGACCGGGATTTCAATCATTCTCGATTCCGGCTCCAGCGCTTCGCTCTCTTCCCACCAGCGCTGAAGACGTTCAATAGCATCCAGCGCCTTTGTCTGCGGGTTGCGCAGCACGACGGTAATGTTATTCATGCCAGGAATGGTTTCTACCACTTCCGGGATGTCAACCAGACGCTGTGTCAGCCGCCAGATACGCTTTTGCGTGGCAAGCGTGACCGGCGGTTCAAGTTCCAGTACAACTGCGCTTTCACCCAGAAGATAACAACGCGCTCTCTGCACTCGGGCACCTCTCATCAGGCGGGATTAGGGATATCAATAAAGGTCACATCCAGATCGGTATTTTCCGTCAGCCATTCACTGAGGGCGCGGATACCGCCACGCTCGGTGGCATGGTGGCCTGCCGCGTAAAAATGCAGCCCCTGTTCACGGGCTGAGTGAACCGTCTGCTCAGAGACTTCACCGGTAATAAACGCATCAACACCAAAACGCGCGGCGCTGTCGATAAAGCCCTGACCGCCGCCGGTACACCAGGCAACGCGCTTAACGGTATCCGGCCCCGTGTCGCCACACCACAGCGGACGACGCCCGAGACGTGCTTCGATCCACGAGGCCAGCTCCAGACCCGGAACCGGCATCGACAGCTCTCCCCACGGGACCAGTGGCTCGATTTCGCCCATCACAGTGATCCCCAACAGCTGCGCCAGCTGGACGTTATTCCCCAGTTCCGGGTGTGCATCCAGCGGCAGGTGGTAGCCGTACAGGTTGATGTCATTGGCCAACAGCGTTTTCAGGCGGTTGCGCTTCATACCGCGAATAATCGGTGATTCGTTTTTCCAGAAATAACCGTGGTGAACAATGATCGCATCGGCCTCCTGACGCACCGCTTCATCCAGCAATGCCTGGCTTGCCGTCACGCCGGTGATGATTTTTTGCACTGTCTCACGGCCTTCCACCTGCAGCCCATTCGGGCCGTAATCGCTGAAGGCGGCGGTATTGAGTTTTTCGTTAATCAGGCTTTCCAGTTCGCTGTTTTTCATCATCACTCTCTTAAGCTTTACGGGCGGCTTCATAGGCCGCCAGCGTGGCGACGCGCGCCTGTTTATGGTCAACAATCGGGCGGGGATAATCGAGCTTTACGCCCTGTTTATCCGCCCATGCCCACGGGTCGTGGATCGCTTTCGCAGGAACATGCCTGAGCGCGGGCAACCAGCGACGAATAAAGTCGCCGTTAGCATCAAATTTTTGTCCCTGAGTGGTCGGATTGAAAATCCGGAAATAGGGAGCCGCATCGGTACCGGTAGAGGCCGCCCACTGCCATCCGCCATTATTCGCTGCCAGATCGCCATCGATCAGCTGAGAAATAAAATAACGCTCCCCGACACGCCAGTCGATAAGCAGATCTTTCACCAGGAAGCTGGCGGTAATCATTCGCAGACGGTTGTGCATCCACCCGGTTTCATTCAACTGGCGCATCGCGGCATCAATAATCGGATAGCCCGTCTCCCCCTTTTTCCAGGCCAGTAAACGCGCCTCGTCGTGCTGCCATTTTACGTTATCGGTCCAGGGAATGAACGGGCGATGCTTGCAGAGATCGGGATGATAAGTCATCAGATGGCGATAGAACTCACGCCAGATCAGTTCGTTCAGCCACACCGACCCCGTCCCGCCGTCCAGCGCCTGCGGCTGCTCGGCCAGGAGACGATGCAGACACTGGCGAGGAGAGAGCACGCCCAATGCCAGGCAGGCCGATAATCGGCTTGTCCCTTCAACCGCCGGGAAATCCCTGCGCGCGTCGTACTCTCCCGCGCCCTGCTTGCAAAACTGGCGCAGCTTCGCAATCGCCGATTTCTCACTGGCAGGGAACAGAAGATCGTCGAACGACTGTTGGGGATAGTTAAACGTTAATTCAGGCAGATCGGTTATGGCATCGCCCCGAACAGCGGGCGCGGCCACGCACTCAGGCAGCGCCTCTTTCAGGCGTTTAACAAACGCATTTTTAAACGGCGTAAACACTTTGTACATTTCGTGACTGCCGGTCATGACGCTGCCCGGCGCCAGCATGACGCTGTCATCAAATCCTTCACAAACTACCCCGTCCAGCATGTTTTCCAGCTGGCGATCCCGCCGCTGTTCGTTCAGCTCGTACTGATAGTTATAAAAAAGGTGTGTGACGCCGTTTTGCTGACAGATCGCCTGCAGCATCTGAAGCTGCGCGGCAAAATCACTGACCTCTTTGTAGATTAGCGGAATACCTTTTTCAGCAAGCGAGTGTTGCAGAACGTTCAGATGTGATTTGAGGTAAGCTGCCTGGCGCGGTGCCATATCATGCTGCTGCCACTGTTCGGGCGTGGCGATGAACAGTGCCAGCACGCTGGCATCCTCAGAACGACAGGCTGCCGCGAGAGCGATGTTGTCATGTACGCGCAGATCTGCGCGAAACCAAACCAGATGGGTGGGCATAAAACTCCAGGCAAATATCCATTATGTCCGTAAGGGCACGCCACCAAAGGAAAAAGTGGCGAGCTTTTACTGTACTTTGCCATGAAGTGTAGACGGGATGAAATAAAAAAGGCCGCCCGGGGGGGTGGTAATGCCAGTCAGTTAAGTAACTGACTGGCATTACCCATTGCTATTGGCGGTTTTTTTATTGCTATGTGTAGTCTTTCTTTTTTTAGTAGAAGTCGCAGGTCGCTTTCTCGGCCTGATCCATCCATACCGGCTTCTCGCTGGTTTTCGCCCAGACGCGGTGCAGATAGCTGTAAAAACGAGCGCGATCTTTCCAGAACAGCATCACCGGCAGGGCCAGCACGCCAGCCACTACGGCGAAAGTGCGACGCATGAACACAATATGAGCTGGATACGCTTTATACAGATCCATATTTTCTCCCCTATAGTTGGCCGGAAACGTCATCCGGAAAATTCAAAATCTGTGACCTGGATAAAATAATATCGCTTTGTGTGTAATTTTACTACTCATCCGACCACTTATTTTCATCCATTTAGTGAATATTTACACTCGCGCCGTAATTTAGTTACAAAAAAGTTAACAATTTACTTACCAATAGTTAAATTGTGGGCTTTGCCATTTTTATACTTTTTTTACACCCTCTCTCCTCATTTTTGCGAAATCTTTGCGCCATAAATCCTACCGTTAACCCAACAACAAAAGTCACCCGGAGGTGGATTGTGAGTGCAGGTCTTATTGCCGGCATCGTGCTGGTGTTCCTGTTATTGGGTTATCTGGTTTATGCCCTGATTAATGCGGAGGCATTCTGATGGCTGCTCAGGCGTTTTTGCTTATTGCCAGCTTCTTACTGGCGTTGTTCGTTCTGGCAAGGCCACTGGGAATGGGGCTGGCAAGGCTTATCAACAACGTCCCCCTGCCTGGTACGGGAAGCGTTGAAAAAGGGATCTGGCGTGTACTGGGAATAGACGATCGCGAGATGAGCTGGCGTGAATATCTGTTTGCCATTCTGCTGCTGAATATTGTTGGGCTGATTGCACTTTTTACCCTGCTGATGCTGCAGGGGAGTCTGCCGCTGAATCCGCAACAATTACCGGGTCTGTCCTGGCATCTTGCGCTGAATACGGCAGTCAGCTTTGTCACCAACACCAACTGGCAGTCCTATGCGGGTGAAACCACGCTCAGCTATTTCAGCCAGATGGTTGGGTTAACCGTTCAGAACTTCCTCTCAGCCGCCAGCGGTATCGCTGTGATCTTCGCGCTGACGCGCGCGTTTGCTCGTCAGAAAATCAGTACCCTGGGTAACGCGTGGGTGGATCTGACGCGCATCACGCTGTGGATATTGCTGCCAATTGCGCTGCTGATCGCGCTGTTCTTTATTCAGCAAGGTAGCCTGCAAAACCTGCTGCCATACACCCCTTATACCTCGCTGGAAGGGGCAAAACAGCTCCTGCCGATGGGGCCCGTGGCGTCGCAGGAAGCCATAAAGATGCTCGGCACCAACGGCGGCGGCTTCTTCAACGCCAACTCATCGCATCCGTTTGAAAACCCGACTGCCCTGACCAATTTTGTGCAGATGCTGGCGATTTTCCTGATCCCCACCGCACTCTGCTTTGCCTTTGGTGATGTCGTCAACGATCGCCGTCAGGGGCGCACCCTGCTCTGGACCATGTCGTTAATCTTCGTGGTCTGCGTTGCGCTGGTGATGTGGGCTGAATGGAACGGCAATAGCCATTTCATGCAGCTTGGGGCTAACAGCAATATCAATATGGAAGGTAAAGAGAGCCGCTTTGGCATTCTCGCCAGCAGCCTCTATGCGGTGGTCACCACGGCGGCCTCGTGCGGGGCGGTGAATGCCATGCATGACTCCTTCACCGCACTGGGCGGAATGATCCCAATGTGGCTGATGCAGATTGGCGAGGTGGTATTTGGCGGCGTGGGTTCAGGTCTTTACGGCATGCTGTTGTTCGTGATGCTGGCGGTGTTTATTGCCGGTCTGATGATTGGTCGTACCCCGGAATACCTCGGTAAAAAAATCGACGTTCGCGAGATGAAATTAACCGCGCTGGCGATTCTGGTAACCCCTGCCCTCGTACTGCTCGGCTCCGCACTAGCGCTGATGACCGAGGCCGGACGCAGCGGCATCTTTAACCCGGGTATTCACGGCTTTAGCGAAGTGCTGTATGCCGTCTCCTCTGCCGCCAACAACAACGGCAGTGCCTTTGCAGGCTTAAGTGCCAACTCACCGTTCTGGAACTGTCTGCTGGCGTTCTGCATGTTCGTGGGTCGTTTCGGGATCATTGTGCCGGTCATGGCGATTGCCGGATCGCTGGTGAATAAAAAAATTCAACCGACCACCACCGGAACATTACCGACCCACGGCGCGCTGTTTATCGGCCTGCTCACAGGCACCGTGTTACTGGTTGGTGCCCTGACCTTTATCCCCGCCCTCGCGTTAGGCCCGGTCGCGGAATACCTCTCTTTACGCTGATTTTGCGGAGAATTTGTCATGAGTCGTAAACAACTGGCCCTGTTCGAACCGTCATTAGTTCGTCAGGCGCTCATGGATGCGGTGAAAAAACTGAGCCCGCGCGTGCAGTGGCACAACCCGGTGATGTTTATTGTCTGGGCGGGAAGCGTCCTGACCACCGCACTGGCGATTGCCATGGGAACGGGCCACATGCCGGGAAATGCGATGTTTACCGGCGCCATTAGCCTGTGGCTGTGGTTTACCGTGCTGTTTGCCAACTTTGCGGAAGCGCTGGCGGAAGGCCGGAGTAAAGCCCAGGCCAACAGCCTGAAAGGGGTAAAAAAGACCGCCTTCGCACGCAAGTTACGTAAACCAAAATACGGTGCGCAGATGGACCACGTTCCGGCGGATGAACTGCGCAAAGGCGATGTGGTGCTGGTCGAAGCTGGCGATATTATCCCGTGCGACGGGGAAGTGATTGAAGGTGGCGCGTCGGTGGACGAAAGCGCCATCACCGGGGAATCCGCCCCGGTTATCCGTGAATCCGGCGGCGATTTCGCCTCCGTAACGGGGGGGACGCGCATACTCTCCGACTGGCTGGTGATCCAGTGTAGCGTTAACCCAGGTGAAACCTTCCTTGACCGGATGATCGCCATGGTGGAAGGCGCCCAGCGTCGTAAAACCCCCAACGAGATTGCCCTGACCATCCTGCTGGTCGCGTTGACCCTCGTCTTCCTGCTGGCAACCGCGACCCTGTGGCCGTTCTCCACTTATGGCGGTACGGCGGTCACCGTCACGGTGCTGGTGGCGCTGCTGGTCTGCCTGATCCCCACCACTATCGGCGGCCTGCTGTCGGCCATCGGCGTGGCCGGTATGAGCCGTATGCTCGGTGCCAACGTTATTGCCACCAGCGGACGTGCCGTTGAAGCGGCGGGCGATGTAGACGTTCTGCTGCTTGATAAAACCGGGACCATCACCCTCGGTAACCGTCAGGCATCAGACTTCTTAACCGCACCTGGCGTGGATGAAAAAACGCTGGCAGATGCCGCACAGCTCTCATCGCTTGCCGACGAAACTCCGGAAGGTCGCAGCATTGTGATTCTTGCCAAACAGCGCTTTAACCTGCGCCAGCGCGACGTTCAGAGCCTGCATGCCACTTTCGTGCCCTTCACGGCACAGACCCGGATGAGCGGCATTAATATTCAGGACCGGATGATCCGTAAAGGCTCGGTTGACGCCATTCGTCGCCACATTGAGGCTAATAACGGTCACTTCCCACCCGAAGTGGATAGCCTGGTGGAAAGCGTGGCCCGTCAGGGGGCAACGCCGCTGGTGGTGGCTGAAGGCGCAAATGTGCTGGGGGTGATTGCCCTGAAGGATATCGTCAAAGGCGGCATCAAAGAACGCTTTGCCCAGCTGCGTAAAATGGGGATCAAAACGGTGATGATCACCGGGGATAACCGCCTGACCGCCGCGGCGATTGCTGCCGAAGCGGGAGTGGATGATTTTCTTTCCGAAGCTACACCGGAAGCCAAACTGGCCTTGATTCGTCAGTATCAGGCGGAAGGGCGTCTGGTCGCGATGACCGGTGACGGGACCAACGATGCCCCTGCCCTGGCGCAGGCCGACGTGGCGGTGGCAATGAACTCCGGTACCCAGGCGGCAAAAGAGGCGGGCAACATGGTCGATCTCGACTCTAACCCGACCAAGCTGATTGAAGTCGTGCACATTGGTAAGCAGATGCTGATGACGCGCGGCTCGCTGACCACGTTCAGCATCGCTAACGATGTGGCGAAATATTTCGCCATCATTCCGGCCGCGTTTGCTGCGACCTATCCGCAATTAAACGCCCTGAACGTAATGCACCTGCACTCCCCGGCATCGGCCATTCTGAGCGCGGTAATCTTTAACGCCCTGATTATTGTCTTCCTGATCCCGCTGGCGCTGAAAGGCGTGAGCTACAAGCCGCTCACGGCGGCCGCCATGCTGCGCCGCAACCTGTGGATTTACGGCCTGGGTGGGCTGGTGGTGCCCTTCATCGGTATCAAGGCTATCGATCTGCTGTTGACCCTGTTCGGGCTGGTTTAAAAGGTGAATCAAATGACGATGTTACGCCCCGCTATACTTCTGTTTATTCTGCTGTCGCTGATTACCGGGGGGCTCTACCCGCTGGTCACCACCGCCCTGGGCCAGTGGTGGTTTAAGGATCAGGCTAACGGCTCGCTGATTATGCAAAACGGTGAAAACCGCGGTTCGCGCCTGATTGGCCAGAGCTTTACGGACGCTCGCTACTTCCAGGGACGCCCTTCCGCCACTGCCGAAAGCCCGTATAATCCAATGGCATCCGGCGGCAGTAACCTGGCGGGCAGCAACCCGGCGCTGGACAAAGCCGTCGCCGAGCGCGTGGCCGCCCTGCGCGCCGCCAATCCACAGGCCAGCCGCGAGGTTCCCGTGGAGCTGGTCACCGCCTCAGCCAGCGGGCTGGACTATAGCCTGACGCCGGCAGCGGTGGCGTGGCAGATCCCGCGCGTTGCCGCCGCCCGTCAATTGAGTGTTGAACAGGTGAGCAAGCTGGTGGCAGAACACACACAAAAGCCGCTGGTCAGCTATATCGGCATGCCGGTAGTGAATATTGTTGAGCTGAATCTGGCGCTGGACGCGCTAAGGAAAAACTAAATGACCGACGAGCCCATGCGCCCGGATCCGGACAGGCTGCTTGAACAGACGGCTGAAGCCCATCGCGGCAAACTGAAAATTTTCTTTGGCGCCTGCGCGGGTGTCGGGAAAACCTTCGCCATGCTGACGGAAGCCCAGCGGCTTCGGGCGCAGGGGCTCGATATACTGATCGGCGTGGTTGAAACCCACGGACGTAAAGAGACGGCATCGCTGCTGAAGGGGCTTGCCACCCAGCCGCCCCGCCGCATCAGCCATCGGGGTCGTTTAGTCACTGAGTTTGATATTGATGCCGCCCTCGCCCGCCGTCCGGCGCTTATCCTGATGGACGAACTGGCGCACAGCAATGCGCCAGGCTCGCGTCACCCCAAGCGCTGGCAGGATGTGGAAGAATTACTTGAAGCTGGCATTGATGTTTTCACGACGGTTAACGTGCAGCATCTGGAAAGCCTGAACGACGTGGTCAGCGGCGTGACCGGCATTCAGGTGCGCGAGACGGTGCCCGACCCTTTCTTCGATTCCGCTGACGAAGTGGTGCTGGTCGATCTGCCGCCGGATGATTTGCGCCAGCGCCTGCACGAAGGCAAAGTCTATATTGCCGGACAGGCCGAGCGTGCCATCGAACATTTCTTCCGCAAAGGCAACCTGATTGCCCTGCGCGAACTGGCTCTGCGCCGTACTGCCGATCGCGTTGACGATCAGATGCGTGCCTGGCGCGATTTGCAGGGCCAGGAACGCGTCTGGCATACGCGGGATGCCATCCTGCTGTGCGTGGGGCACGGCAGCGGTAACGAAAAACTTGTCCGCACCGCCGCGCGTCTGGCCGCCAAATTTGGCAGCGTCTGGCATGCGGTGTATGTCGAAACGCCGCAGCTTCATGCCCTGCCCGAAAACCAGCGCCGCGCGATTCTGAGTTCGCTGCGCCTGGCGCAGGAGCTGGGTGCCGAAACCGCCACCCTTTCCGATCCTCAGGAAGATAAAGCCATTCTGCGCTACGCCCGGGAGCATAACCTGGGGAAAATCGTCATTGGCCGTCGCCAGCATCGTCGCTGGTTTAGCCGTGAATCCTTTGCCGACAAACTGGCCCGCCGCGCGCCGGATCTGGACCTGGTGATCGTGGCGCTGGATGATAAACCCACGCCCCTTCCCAGCCGCGCCCCGGACAGCCGTACTTTCAGTGATAAATGGCGCATTCAGCTTCGCGGCTGCCTGGTGGCCGTCGTGCTCTGCGCCCTGATCACGATCATTGCCAGCAAATGGCTGATTGCCTTCGACGCGGCCAACCTGGTGATGATCTACCTCCTTGGCGTGGTGGTGGTGGCGCTCTTTTACGGACGCTGGCCGTCGGTGCTGGCAACGGTGATTAACGTCATCAGCTTTGATCTGTTCTTTATTGCCCCTCGCGGGACGCTCGCCGTGTCGGACGTACAGTACATCCTGACCTTTGCCGTGATGCTCACCGTCGGGCTGGTGATCGGCAATCTGACGGCGGGCGTGCGCTACCAGGCGCGCATCGCCCGCTACCGCGAACAGCGCACGCGGCATCTGTATGAAATGTCGAAATCGCTGGCGGTGGGACGCACGCCGCTGGATATCGTGCAGACCAGCGAGCAGTTTATTCGCTCGACGTTTCATGCCAGCAACCTGATTTTACTCCCGGACGAACACGGTAAGCTGCGCCCGCTAACCTCGGCCTCCGGCATGACGCCCTGGGACGAAGCCATCGCGCGCTGGAGCTTTGATAAAGGGTTACCTGCGGGCGCAGGTACCGACACCCTGCCCGGCGTGCCCTATCAAATTCTGCCGCTACGCAGCGCCGATAAAAATCAGGGGCTGGTGATTGTTGAGCCCTCAAACCTGCGTCAGCTGATGATCCCCGAGCAGCAGCGGCTGCTGGAGACTTTTACGCTGCTGGTTGCCAGCGCACTGGAACGGCTGGCGCTTACCGCCAGTGAAGAACAGGCCCGACTGGCCAGCGAGCGTGAAAGCATTCGTAACTCGCTGCTGGCGGCGCTGTCGCACGACCTGCGGACACCGCTGACCGTTCTGTTTGGTCAGTCAGAAATCCTGACGCTGGACCTGGCCGCGGAAGGGTCTAAACACGCCCTTCAGGCCAGCGAAATCCGCCAGCACGTGCTGAATACCACCCGTCTGGTGAATAACCTGCTCGATATGGCGCGCATTCAGTCGGGCGGGTTTAACCTCAAAAAAGAGTGGCTCACGCTGGAAGAAGTGGTAGGCAGCGCCCTGAAAATGCTGGAGCCCGGCCTCGGTGGGCGGCATATCGCGCTGAACATGCCTGAACCCCTGACCTTAATTCACGTCGATGGCCCCTTGTTTGAACGGGTGCTGATCAATCTGCTGGAAAATGCCGGTAAATATGCCGGCTCAAGTGCCAGGATTGGCGTGGATGCAATGGTAGAGGATGGCACGCTTCACCTTGACGTCTGGGATACCGGACCGGGCATTCCTGCCGGGCAGGAGCTGGCTATTTTCGAAAAATTCGCGCGCGGGAACAAGGAGTCGGCCATTCCGGGCGTTGGGCTCGGGCTGGCGATTTGTCAGGCGATCGTTGACGTCCATGGCGGAACCATTTCCGCAGAGAATCGTCCGGAAGGCGGCGCGCGTTTTTGTGTTACACTTCCTCTGGAAACCCCGCCAGAACTGAATGAATTACCCGAGGATTTGTGATTAACGTTCTGATTGTCGAAGATGAGATCGCCATTAGCCGTTTTCTGCGCGCTGCGCTGGAAGGAGACGGTCTGCGCGTTCACGATGCGGGTACGCTTCAACGGGGTTTAATTGAAGCCGCCACCCGCAAGCCGGACCTGGTGATCCTCGATCTTGGGCTGCCGGATGGCGACGGAATCGATTTTATTCGTGAGGTTCGTCAGTGGAGCCAGATGCCGATTCTCGTGCTCTCTGCCCGTACTGAAGAGACGGATAAAATCGCCGCGCTGGATGCCGGCGCCGATGACTATCTGATTAAACCCTTTGGCATTGGCGAATTGCAGGCTCGCCTGCGTGTGGCGCTGCGTCGTCATAGCGCCACCACGCCTGCCGACCCAACCTACACGTTTGGTGATATTCGGGTTGACCTCGCCGCACGGCGCATTGTGCGCGGTGAAGAGGAAATCCATCTTACCCCCATCGAATTCCGCCTGCTCGCCGTGCTGCTTAATAACCACGGCAAGGTTCTCACACAGCGCCAGCTGTTGAGTCAGGTGTGGGGACCCAACGCGGTGGAACATAGTCACTATTTGCGCATATATATGGGTCACCTTCGTCAGAAACTGGAAGTCGACCCCGCTCGCCCTCGCCATTTATTAACTGAAACCGGTATCGGTTATCGGTTTATGCTTTGAATAACTATTCATATTATTTTCTAAATAATTAAAAACCCTCCCGATCAATATTAAAAAAATAATCAATACATTATTCCATGGATTATTTTT
>NZ_JTLF01000049.1:0-4677 GCF_000798855.1 Enterobacter sp. ZOR0014
GAACATCAGCACAATCCCCCACCCTTCGTGGAAGCCCATCTGTTCATGCTGCTCACGAATTTCCTTCGTCGGGTGGCGCGCAATTGCCGTATAGCGGGTTTTGCCCTCGCCCACCTCCTCCAGCAGCAAAATCGCCGTCATAAACGGCTTCTCGGCCGGTTTCCAGCCTTCCGTATAACCGTCGGTAAAGACCAGTTTTTTTCCCGGGTCGATTTCAAGAAACACACCCCGGTTATCCATCCGCTGTCCGTCCACCTCAAATACGGTATTGAACCGACCGCCCACGCGCAGGTCGAGGTCGCATTCGGTCACTTTATGGGGAGCAGGAATGAAGAAGTTTTTGATGTGCTCGGGCGTGGTCCAGCAGAGCCACAGCAGGTCGCGCGGTGCATCCACCACGCGCTCCAGTTTTAAGTCAGTATCAGGATCAAGCGTCACGATATCGTCCTCTAAAGGGAACCCCTTAAAGGATAGCCGGACTCAGGCGAATTTCCCGTTTGCCACCTCTTCCGGCGTCACTACGCCCGTATCCAGCACCCAGCCGCTAATCAACGAGGCTGGCGTAACGTCAAACGCTGGGTTATAGACCAGGGCGTTTTCCGGCGCCCACTGCACCGCCCCAAAACTTCCCGCAACGCCCGTCACCTCACTGGCGGCGCGCTGCTCAATCGGGATCGCGTCCCCGTTCGGGCAGTCCGGATCGAGGGTCGTTTGCGGCGCGGCCACGTAGAACGGAATGCCGTGGAATTTCGCCAGCACCGCCAGGGAATAGGTGCCGATCTTGTTCGCCACGTCGCCGTTAGCGGCAATGCGATCGGCCCCTACCCACACGGCGTCGACCTGTCCTTTGGCCATCAGGCTTGCCGCCATGGAGTCGGTAATCAGCCGATACGGCACGCCCAGCTCGCCCAGCTCCCACGCGGTCAACCTGCCCCCCTGCAGCAGCGGACGGGTCTCATCCACCCAGACGTTGCTGACATTTCCTTCCTGATAGGCGCGGGCAATCACGCCCAGCGCCGTGCCCACGCCCGCCGTTGCCAGCCCGCCGGTGTTGCAGTGGGTCAGCAGGCGGCTACCGGGCGTCACCAGCGCGCTGCCCGCGCGGGCGATAGCGTCGCACAACTGCCTGTCTTCAGAAATCAGGCGCAGCGCTTCAGACACCAGCGCCGAAACGAAATCTTCCTGCCAGAGCGCCAGCTTCATACGGTCAAGGTTGTTCATCAGGTTCACCGCCGTCGGGCGGGACGCGCGCAGGGTTTCCAGCGCCACGGCGAGTTCATCACGGCTTTTGCCGCTTTCCGCCAGCAATGCCAGCAGCAGGCTTGCAGAGAGACCAATCAGCGGCGCACCGCGCACGCGCAGAGCATGGATATGCCCGACCAGCGTCTCTACCGTGGAGGCCTCAAGCCAGCGTTTCTCCTGCGGAAGCGCCTGCTGGTCGAGAATAAAGAGCTGATTATCCGCCACCCGCAGGCTGGTCGTCTGTAATGTCTGCATGTCGTTAATTCCCTGTTGCGTTGTTGTAGCACATTGTGTCAGGATGAAATCCAGATGTATAGACGTCTACATGTCTTTATTAGCAAACTCGTGAGGAGCAGGCCATGTCGCAATACCGTACCTTTACCGCTCAGGACGCCGTGGAGTATGCCAGGCAGTTTGGTGGACTCGACGATCCTTCCTCGCTGGTGGAGGCGCAGGAAGTGGGCGACGGCAACCTCAATCTGGTTTTCAAAATTTTCGATGCCCAGGGCACAAGCCGCGTCATCGTCAAACAGGCGCTGCCCTACGTGCGCTGTGTCGGCGAGTCCTGGCCGCTGACGCTGGACCGCGCCCGTCTGGAGGCGCAAACCCTGGTCGAGCATTACCAGCACAGCCCGCAGCACACCGTGAAAATCCACCACTTTGACCCGGAACTGGCGGTGATGGTGATGGAGGATCTCTCCAGCCATCGCATCTGGCGCGGCGAGCTGATTAAAAACAATCACTATCCTCAGGCCGCGCGTCAGCTGGGTGAATACCTCGCATACACGCTGTTCCACACCAGCGATTTCTACCTGCATCCGCACGCGAAAAAAGCGCAGGTAGCGAAATTCATCAACCCGGAGATGTGTGAGATCACCGAAGATCTGTTCTTCAACGATCCGTACCAGATCCACGAACGCAACAACTACCCGGTCGAGCTGGAAAATGACGTCGCCGCCCTGCGCGACGATGCCCAGTTGAAAATTGCCGTGGCCTCCCTGAAGCATCGCTTTTTCTCACACGCTGAAGCGCTGCTGCACGGGGATATTCACAGCGGCTCCATTTTTGTGGCGGACGGCAGCCTGAAGGCCATTGACGCCGAGTTCGGCTACGTTGGCCCGATTGGCTTTGACGTCGGCACTGCCATTGGCAACCTGCTGCTCAACTTCTGCGGCCTGCCGGGGCATCTGGGTATTCGCGATGCCGCCGCCGCCCGCGAGCAGCGCCTGATCGACATTCAGGCTCTGTGGAACACCTTCGCGGAGCGCTTCCAGGCATTAGCAAACGAAAAAACACGAGACGCCGCGCTCAGCGCGCCGGGCTATGCTTCCGAGTTTCTGAAAAAGGTCTGGCATGACGCCATTGGTTTCTGCGGCACCGAACTGATTCGCCGCAGCGTCGGGCTTTCCCACGTCGCGGATATCGACACCATTCAGGATGACGCCATGCGCCACGAATGCCTGCGCCATGCGATTACCCTCGGCAAGGCGTTGATTGTCATTGCCGAGCGCATCGACAGCGCGGAAGAGCTGGTGGCACGCGTGCGGCAGTACAGCTGAGTGCTTCTGGTTTTCTCCCTCTCCCTGTGGGAGAGGGCGGGGTGAGGGCACCAATCCGCACTCACCCCAAATACTCAATCACCGACAACCCACCGTTATAATCCGTGCTGTAGATAATCCCCTGAGCATCCACAAACACGTCGCAGGACTGGATCACCTGCGGGCGATTCGGCCGCGTATCCATCATTCTTTCCGGCGCAGCTGGCACCAGCGCACCGGTCTCCACCGGGCGATACGGGTTGGAAATGTCATACGCGCGTACGCCCGCGTTCTGGTAAGTGGCAAAAATCAGCGTCGAGCTGACAAAACTCCCCGGCCGGTTCTCGTGCAGGTTGTGCGGCCCAAAGTGCGCCCCTTTCGCCACGTAGTCGGTTTCATCCGGCTGCGGGAAAGTCGAGATACTCACCGGGTTCGACGGCTCGCGGATATCAAACAGCCAGATCAGCTTCTCCCCATCCTCCTGGTTATCCAGCACCGCTTCGTCGAGCACCACCAGCAGGGAACGGTCCGGCAGCGGCAGCGCGGTATGCGTCCCGCCACCAAACGGCGGGCTCCAGTTGCGATGGCTAATCAGCTTTGGTTGAGTGCGGTCTTTCACGTCCAGCAGCGTCAGGCCACCGTCGCGCCAGCTCCCATAGGCGGTATCGCCGGCGATAATCGCGTGGTGCAGCGCGTGGCGCTTCCCTTCGGGCCAACTGGGCTTTTCCCCTTCGGCCTGGTTCATCCCCGGCAGCCACCAGCGCCCCGCCACTTCAGGCTTGCGCGGGTCGGCCAGGTCGATGGTCAGAAAGATATAATCGGTAAAGCCGTCAATCAGCGCCGACACGTACGCCCAGCGCCCGCCGACGTACCAGATACGGTGGATCCCGATGCCGCTCAGCGAAAGAAAACCGATTTCACGCGGCTTGTCCGGGGTAGAGATATCAAACACCCGCAGCCCGGCGCTCCAGCCTTTGTCCCGCACGTCGCTGACGGTCTCCCCCACCTGACGGGTGTAGTAAACCTTCTCATCGGCAAAGCGGGCATCGGCAAACAGATCCCGGGCGTTGATCACCAGCAACAGATCGTCATGCGCCTGCAAATGCACGTTCCAGGTGCCGGGCGGCGCGGGAACATAACCTGCCGCTTTCGGGTTTTTCGGGTCGCGCACATCGACGATGGAAAAACCCTGCGACACCATATGACCGATATACGCGAAACCGTGATGCACCATCAGCTGCACGCCGTCCGGGCGACCGCCCTGGTCGCTATGGCCAATCAGCCGCATATTGCGGCTGTATTCGGGCGTAGGGAGCACACTCATTTATTTTTAGCTTCCAGCGTCGCAAACCACGGCGCGATAAAATCGTCCGTCTGGCCCCAGCCCGGAATGATTTTCCCAAGCGACGCCACGTTCACCCCACCCGGCTGGGCGGTCAGCAGCGCCTGCGGAATGGAAGCGGCTTTAAAGTCATAGGTTGCCGGGGTCGCTTCTCCGGCAATCTTATTGGCGATCAAACGCACGTTGGTTGCGCCAATCAACTTCGGATCCACCGCCACGCTTACCTTCCACGGGCTGCCCGGCTCGCGCATCAGCTGCAGATCCTGGTTAGATATATCGATGCTGTAGAGTTTGATCTCGGTGCGTCCGTTCTCTTTCAGCGCCTTATACGCGCCCTGGCTGAAGGCATCCCAGGTGCCCCAGATAGCGTCGATTTTTCCTTTCGGGTATTTCGCCAGGATAGCGCCCACCTTGTTGGCAGTATCCCCCTGCACGTCAGAGGAGACCGCGCCAATGGATTCCAGCTCTTTGATCTCCGGATACTGTTTTTGCAGTTCCTTGTACGCCGCCTGACGACGCTCCATCGGCGGGAAGCCCGCCACCCACAGCTTGACG
>NZ_JTLF01000385.1:0-17997 GCF_000798855.1 Enterobacter sp. ZOR0014
TTCAGTAACATTAACGAGTACGGCTCGGGCGGGAGCAGCCGTTATGCCCAGGGAAATTTGGGGGCAGGCATTAATCTTGCGAACTGGACGCTGCGCAGCAATTTCATTTTGACGGATGACAACGGGACTCGCAGCACAGAGAACCTGTACACCTACGCTGAACACGTTTTTGAAGAGCGGAAAATGCGGGCGCAGGTTGGGCAGATCAACGTCAATTCGGCCCTGTTTAGCGGCGCGCAAATCACCGGCGTTCAGCTAATGCCTGAAACCGGCCTTCAGCCTAATATCCAGGCCACTGAGGTGTCGGGAATTGCCCGGACGAATCAGGCCCGCGTAGAGGTTCGCCAGTCGGGACAGCTGATCTACTCTTCCCTGGTCAACGCCGGCCCTTTCTCCCTGACGGACGTGCCCCTGGTGCGCGGAAATGTCGATCTTGACGTCAGCGTGGTGGAAACGGACGGTTCGACAACCCAATTTAGCGTTCCCTCTTCCGCCCTCAATATACAGGGAAGTAATCGTGCCGAAGGGTTAAACCTCTCTCTCGGACGGGTTCGCGACAGCGGGGATGAGTCAAGTACGCCCTGGGTATTTACGCTCTCTGACGGAACGATGCTGAACACGCGCATGTCCGCCGTAGCCGCCGGCGTACTGGCAGAAAAATATCAGGCTACCGGTGCCAAACTCGACGTTTCCATCAACGAAAACTGGGCGATCTCACCGAGCTTTTTACTGAGCCAGTCCCACTTTTACGATCGACTGAAGGGCAGCAAGGCTGAACTTAGCAGCAATATCTTACTGCCCGCCCAGCTGACGATGGGGGTAAGTGCGTCCCAGTTCAGTGGCGGCTTCCGCGAACTCACGGAAGCCATGGATGAAGAGGCGCAGACCTACGAAAATAACTGGAACGCCAGCCTCACCTGGAACAATGAGTACATTGGCGCGATCTCAATGCAATACAGCGTGAATTCCGGTGATGAAAACAGCGGTGATTCACGCTATCTGATGGCCTCCTGGAGTAAAAGTCTCGGGCGTACCTCGCTGTCCGTAAACTGGCAGCATGCCATGAGCAATAGTGATACCCAGAACCAGAGCAGCACCAGCCGCGATGACGATCTCTTTTATGTCAGCCTGATCGTTCCTTTTGGCGAGGATCGCGTCAGTACCTACATGCGCGCTCAGGGGGAAAAACAAAATTATGGCGTTCAGGAAAGCGGCTCTATCGGTCAAAACCTTAACTACAACGTCTCTGCAGACCGCGATAATCAGGATAAGAGTAACGCCTTTAACGGCAATATCACCACCAACCTTCACTATACGCAGCTCGGTTTATCCGCTGGCCTGAATGACGGCAATCAGCATAACTACAGCGCATCCTTAAACGGTGGCGTAGCGCTGCATCGTCATGGCATAACGTTTTCGCCCTATCCGGTAAAAGAGACATTCGGCATCGCCCGGTTAAGCGAACCGGAAAGCGGTATTGAAATCACCACCCCCGATGGAACCGTCTGGACAGATCGCTGGGGACAGGCCGTGGTTCCCGGACTTCGGGAATGGCAAAAATCGCAAATAGTGATTAATGCCAGCTCGTTACCTCAGGGGATGGATTTATCAAACGGTATTCAGACCGTCTCCGCCGCGTATGGCTCTTTTGCGCTGATCGATTTCAACGTGCTGAATACGCGTCGCGTCATGCTGGACGTCAAGCGAGTCAACGGGTCATGGCTGGAAAAAGGGCTGAGCGTGGTGGATCAGGACGGTAACTATATTGTCAGCGTAATGGATAACGGCAGCGTATTTATTCCCGATGCGTCGGATACGCCTGCGCTTTATGTGGTGGACGACAATTTAACCAAACTCTGCCAGATCGCTTACACCCTGAAAGACGAAAAAGATAAAGACGCCTATTACGAAAAAGCAGAAGGAGTTTGCCAATGAAAATAGTTAACGCAGTGCTCATCGGTGCAGCATCACTTTTTTCGTCTTATGTCGTGGCCGAAGCGTGTCAAATTACGCTGTCGCAACCGAACGTCTCCTTTGGCAGATTCAAACAGGATGACATTATCGCCTCGCGTAAAAACTGGAACCGCATGCCGGGCAAAGAGGTCACCGCCACGGTTTTTTGCCCGCAGCCAAGGGTGATGGCGCTTTTTCTGCAATCCACGTCCGGCAGCAACGGGGGCGTTCTGTTTGGTCAGAAGAGCCGACTGGCGCTGGTTGCCAGCAATATTCTGGTCGATGGTCATCACTATAATCTGGTCAGGACCTCTGACCGGGTATCGTTCACCTCTGCGGAAACCCCCAAGGAAAAAGTCTTTCTGAGGAATAATGACGGCATCCTTGCATATCAAAATAGCCTGCCGGTACGTGGCAAACAAATGAGTGTGACGATAAAAATTATACCTGTCATTAATGACGATCAGCTGCGCGGCATTCCAGATAATACCGAGCTGGAAAGCGCACTCGCCTGGGAGCTATTAACGACAGAGTAACGCATTCACCGCCGAATAGATTATTCGGGTGAAGAGAAAAGAAGAAAAATAAAGGCAAAACACGTGGATTCGTCCATTTATTTTAACGATATATCTATGTTAAGGAATAACCATGAAAAAGAGTCTCCTTGCCGCTGCGCTGGCGCTGACAGCGACCTGTGCTCATGCGGGAGATACGGCAGTGCTGAAAGTGAAAGCCTCACTGACCAGCAACTCCTGTACGCCGGAACTCAGCAACGATGGCGTGATTGACTTCGGTACCATTCAGGTTGGCGATCTCTCGCCAACCCAGACCACGCAGCTAGGTGAAAAGGGTCTGACGCTGACTATCACCTGCCCTACCCCTACCAAAGTGGGCTGGAGTATTGCCGACAACCGTACTGATTCGAACGCCAGCACCGGAACCGACTCAAACCTGAAGGTTGCGAACGCCACGTCAAACGGCGGCGAACTGCGCGGCAGCATGACGACCTTTGGCCTTGGCAAAACGCACGATGGCAAGAATATCGGTGCCTATTCCATCTATACCAGCACGGGTGAAGTGACGGCAAACGGGGCGACGGTTGAACCGATTCGTACGGCAGTCACTGCTGGTGTGGGCATGAGTCGCTGGCAAAAAGCCAATGGTGGCACTATCGCCAATAAGGATCTGGGCTTAATGAGCGTCGCCTCTGCGGGCAAAACGGCCCCGATGGCGGTGACCAGCGTCTCTTTCCCGCTGAACATTTCGCTGGCAGTGGAAAACCTGAAGAAACTGTCTCTGACAGAAGATACCGAGTTTGATGGTCAGGCCACCATCAGCGTGGTGTACCTGTAAGTCACAGAAACCGGGCGGCTTTCGCCGCCCGGCAGCACAACATTACTCTTTATCGCCCAGCAGAACGGATTCCAGCGCGATTTTGATCATGTCGTTGAAGGTGGTCTGACGTTCAGCAGCGGTCGTCTGCTCGTGGGTACGGATGTGGTCAGAGACGGTGCAGATGGTGAGTGCTTTCGCACCGAATTCTGCCGCTACGCCATAGATACCCGCCGCTTCCATCTCCACGCCGAGGATGCCGTACTTCTCCATCACATCGAACATTTCACCGTCCGGGGAGTAGAACAGATCGGCAGAGAAGAGGTTGCCTACGCGCGCGTCAACGCCCAGCGCTTTGGCCGCGTCCACCGCGTTACGCACCATGTCGAAGTCAGCAATCGCCGCGAAGTCATGATCCTTAAAGCGAATACGGTTCACTTTAGAATCTGTGCATGCGCCCATGCCGATAACCACATCACGCAGCTTAACATCCATGCGCACCGCGCCGCAGGATCCCACGCGGATGATTTTCTTCACGCCGAAATCAGTGATCAGCTCTTTGGTGTAGATAGAGCAGGATGGGATACCCATACCGTGGCCCATCACGGAGATTTTGCGGCCTTTATAGGTACCGGTGAAACCCAGCATGCCGCGCACGTTGTTCACTTCACGCACGTCTTCGAGGAAAGTTTCTGCAATGTGCTTCGCGCGCAGCGGGTCGCCCGGCATCAATACGACGTCAGCGAAATCACCCATTTCTGCGTTAATGTGAGGAGTTGCCATCTTCAGTTCCTTTTACATTGTTGTTTTTGCCGGGTGGCGGCTACGCCTTACCCGGCCTACAAAACCGTAGGCCCGGTAAGCGAAGCGCCACCGGGCAATGACCTCAGAACATAGCCTTGCCATATTCCATGTCGGACGTACCAAAGTACTTCGCGAGGGTCTGGCCGATGTCTGCGAAGGTTTCACGGTGTCCCAGTGAACCTGGTTTGACTTTCGGTCCGTACACCAGCACCGGAATGTGCTCACGGGTGTGGTCGGTACCGGTCCAGGTTGGGTCACAGCCGTGGTCGGCGGTCAGGATCAGAATGTCATCTTCACCCACCAGCTCCATCAGCTCTGGCAGACGGCGGTCGAACAGTTCCAGACCGGCAGCATAGCCCGCGACGTCACGACGGTGCCCCCAGGAAGAGTCGAAGTCCACGAAGTTGGTGAAGACAATGGTCTTATCGCCCGCTTCTTTCATCTCTTTGATGGTGGCATCGAACAGCGCATCCAGACCGGTGGCTTTCACTTTTTTGGTGATGCCGCAGTTAGCGTAGATGTCTGCGATTTTACCCACGGACACCACGTGACCGTCTTTCTCGTCGACCAGTTTCTGCAGCACGGTAGGGGCCGGTGGCTCAACGGCCAGGTCGTGACGGTTACCGGTACGCTGGAAGTTACCTGCTTTATCGCCGATAAACGGACGGGCGATAACGCGACCAATGTTGTAGCCGCCTTCGGTCAGCTCTTCACGGGCGATTTCACACAGCTCGTAGAGTTTATCCAGGCCAAACGTCTCTTCGTGGCAGGCAATCTGGAAAACGGAGTCAGCGGAGGTGTAGAAAATCGGCTTGCCGGTTTTCATGTGCTCTTCGCCAAGCTGGTCCAGAATCACGGTGCCGGAAGAGTGGCAGTTACCGAGGTAGCCCGGCAGGTTGGCACGCTTCACCAGCTTATCGAGCAGCTCCTGCGGGAAGCTGTTCTCGTGATCGGAGAAATAACCCCAGTCGAACAGGACCGGCACACCGGCGATTTCCCAGTGGCCAGACGGGGTATCTTTACCGGAAGAGAGCTCGTGAGCCCAGGCGTAGGCGCCCACCACTTCCGCGTTGCCGTCCATACCGGCTGCGATTTTACCGGTAGAACCTTCATGCGCTTTCACCAGACCGAGGCGGGTCAGGTTTGGCAGGGTCAGAGGGCCTTTACGACCGTTGTCCGCTTCGCCTTTCGCACAGGCTTCCGCGATGTGACCCATGGTATCGGAACCCACGTCACCAAAACGTTCTGCATCTTCGGTTGCGCCGATGCCGAATGAGTCCAGCACCATAATAAATGCACGTTTCATAATTGTTCTCCGTACGTAGTGCTTCATAAAAATTCGATCAGATCAGTATACCGCTATTCGGTGATACGGCGATAGACCGAAGGTGAGCTTTCTGGCGCTTTATCAGCAAGCGTAATGGCCGCTTTCACCGCCTTCGCCGCGTCCTGCCAGCTGGCTTCGTCTTTGGCGTGGATCACCGCCAGCGGACGTTGGCCATCAACGCTGTCGCCCAGACGGGCCATATCGGTAAAGCCGACGCTGTAATCAATGGTGTCTGACGCCTGACGACGACCGCCGCCCATCGAGACCACCGCCATACCCAGCGCACGGGTGTCCATTGCTGAGACAAAGCCCTCGCTGTCGACATATACGGCTTTGCTGAGCGTCGCGGTTGGCAGGTATTTGGCGTAATTCTCAACGAAGTCGGTCGGGCCTTTTTGTGCGGCGACCATACGGCCAAAGATCTCTGCCGCTTTGCCGTTGTCCAGCACGGCCTGCAGTTTCGCGCGGGCTTCCGCCTCGTCTTTCGCCAGCTTGCCGGAGATCAGCATCTCTACACACAGCGCCATGGTCACGTCGAACAGGCGCGGGTTGCGGTATTCCCCCGTCAGGAACTGGACGGCTTCACGCACTTCGACCGCGTTACCGGCGCTGGAGGCCAGTACCTGGTTCATGTCAGTGAGCAGCGCGGTGGTGCGCACGCCTGCGCCGTTGGAGACGCCAACGATCGCTTCGGCGAGCTGGGCAGAAAGTTCATAGGTCGGCATAAAGGCACCGCTGCCCACCTTCACGTCCATCACCAGCGCGTCCAGCCCTTCTGCCAGCTTTTTCGCCAGAATAGAGGCGGTGATCAACGGAATGGAGTCAACGGTGGCGGTGATGTCGCGGGTCGCGTAGAAACGCTTGTCTGCCGGGGCAAGAGAGCTGGTCTGGCCGATAATTGCCACACCCACGTCTTTAATAATGTCGCGGAAGCGGTTGTCATCCGGGAAGATATCGAAGCCCGGAATGGCTTCCAGTTTGTCGAGCGTACCGCCGGTGTGGCCCAGACCCCGCCCGGAAATCATCGGGATGTAACCGCCACAGGCGGCCACCATAGGGCCCAGCATCAGGGAGGTCACGTCACCCACACCGCCGGTGGAGTGTTTGTCCACAATCGGGCCGTTAAGGTTAAGGCTTTTCCAGTCCAGAACGGTTCCTGAATCTCGCATCGCCATGGTCAGCGACACGCGCTCGGGCATCGACATATCGTGGAAGAAAATGGTCATCGCCAGAGCCGCAATCTGCCCTTCAGAGACGGTGTTATCACGAATGCCATTGATAAAGAAGCGGATCTCTTCGTCGCTTAATGCATGACCATCACGTTTTTTACGAATAATTTCTTGTGCGAGAAACACGGTAACCTCCATGCGGAATCGGGGGAATTGTGGCGGGTGGCGCTACGCTTACCCGCCCTACGACCCTGTAGGCCGGATAAGCAAAGCGTCATCCGGCATTGTCTGGCAATCAGTAGCTGCTTGCGCTCTTTCCGTCGCCATGACCCAGCGCTTTCAGCAGGCTTGCCAGCAGGCTGGACGCACCGAAGCGGTAGTGACGGGAATCGGCCCAGTCGGCGCCGAACAGCTCGTCGGCAATCGCCAGGAACTGCTGCGCGTCTTCGGCAGTACGCACGCCGCCCGCAGGTTTGAAACCAACGGTTTTGGACACGCCCATATCGCGAATGACTTCCATCATGATGCGCGCGCTTTCAGGGGTCGCATTCACCGGTACTTTACCGGTAGAGGTTTTAATGAAATCCGCACCGGCTTTGATGGAGATTTCAGACGCTTTACGAATAAGCGCTTCTTCTTTCAGCTCGCCGGTTTCGATGATCACTTTCAGCAGCACGTTTGCCGCCGCGCACGCGTCTTTACAGGCTTTCACCAGGTCGAAGCCAACCTGCTCGTTACCGGCGATCAGCGCGCGGTACGGGAATACCACGTCAACTTCGTCTGCACCGTAAGCAATGGCCGCGCGGGTTTCTGCCAGCGCAATCTCGATATCGTCGTTGCCGTGCGGGAAGTTAGTTACGGTTGCAATGCGCACATCCGGCGTACCCTGCTCTTTCAGCGTTTTGCGGGCAATCGGAATAAAGCGCGGGTAGATACAGATGGCTGCGGTGTTACCCACTGGCGTTTTCGCCTGATGGCACAGGGCGATGACTTTCTCATTGGTGTCGTCATCGTTCAGGGTAGTCAGGTCCATCAGTTTCAACGCGCGCAGGCTGCTTGCAGTTAAATCGGTCATAACATTCTCCAACGGCAGTGCCGTATCAATTTTACCTTGCGGGTCTGTGAGTATTTTAACATCCACCCGCATCCACACTTCGACATTCATCACAGTTAATGAAAACTGCGTACAAATTTGCATTACTGTAATGAGATCCTCTTCAAACTTTAGCGCACTTATTGCTGACTAAAGCCGCGATACCCCCTGTGGGATCAAAAGCCCCAACAGGCTGGCTTTCTACAATTTGTTCATCATCAGCAGAACACTCAAGGAAGCGAACATGCCAGATACCCTGCAACAACGTTGCCAGCACATTGTGACAAGTCCGGTGTTAACCCCGGAACAAAAACGTCATTTTCTGGCGCTGGAAGCGGAAAACAACCTGCCTTATCCGGCACTTCCTGAAGCCGCCCGCGCCGCGCTGGACGAGGGATTTATCTGCGACATGTTCGAAGGCCATGCGCCTTACAAACCGCGCTACGTCCTGCCGGATTATGAAAAATTCCTGGCTAACGGTTCTGAATGGCTGGAGCTGGAAGGGGCAAAGGATCTGGATGATGCCCTCTCGCTATTAACCATTCTCTACCATCATGTTCCTTCAGTGACATCTATGCCGGTCTATCTGGGGCAGCTTGATGCGATACTGAATCCATATGTTAGAATTCTAACACAAGAAGAAATCGATAGCCGAATAAAACGTTTCTGGCGCTATCTCGACAGAACGCTCCCTGATGCGTTTATGCACGCAAACATCGGGCCCGCTGACGGCCCCATCATCCGCGCCATTCTACGTGCAGATGCTGAGCTTAAGCAGGTTGCGCCGAACCTGACCTTTATTTACGATCCTGAAATCACCCCGGACGATTTGCTGCTTGAGGTGGCAAAAAACATTTGCGAATGCAGTAAACCGCATATTTCAAACGGCCCCGTGAATGATAAAATTTTCACAAAATGCCGTTTTGGCGTGGTGAGCTGTTACAACTCCCTGCCGCTGGCTGGCGGTGGCAGCACCCTGGTGCGCCTTAACCTCAAAGCCATTGCGGAGCACAGCACCTCCGTTGACGACTTCTTCAACCTTACGCTTCCGCACTACTGTCAGCAGCAAATCGCCATCATTGATGCCCGCTGTGATTTTCTCTATCAACAATCAGGCTTCTTTGAGAATAGCTTCCTGGTAAAAGAGGGGCTGATTGATGCCGGGCGTTTTGTGCCGATGTTTGGCATTTACGGCCTGGCAGAAGCGGTAAACACGCTCTGTGAGAAGGACGGAATCAACGGTCGCTATGGCAAAGACGAGCAGGCTAACGCGCTGGGCTATCGCATCAGCGAACAGCTTGCGGCGTTTGTAGAAAACACGCCGGTGAAGCACGGCTGGAAACAGCGCGCCATGCTCCATGCGCAGTCGGGCATCAGCTCTGATTCAGGCACCACGCCAGGCGCGCGTCTGCCTTATGGTGACGAACCGGATCCCATCAGCCATCTGCTGGCCGTTGCGCCACACCACAGACACTATCACTCCGGTATCAGCGATATTTTAACGCTCGATGAGACGGTAAAACGCAACCCACAGGCGATAGTGCAGCTTTGTCTGGGCGCGTTCAGGGCCGGTATGCGGGAGTTCACCGCCAACGTTGCGGGTAACGATCTGGTCCGCGTGACGGGCTACATGGTGCGCCTGTCGGACCTGGAAAAATTCCGCGAAGCCGGTTCGCGCACCAATACGACCTGGCTTGGCGAAGAAGCCGCACGCAATACCCGCATCCTGGAACGTCAGCCGCGCGTGATAAGCCATGAACAACAGATGCGCTTTAGTTAGTCAGGTCATTCCTTTTTCCTGCGTGGACGGGCCGGGCAGTCGCCTGGCCCTGTTCCTGCAGGGCTGCAACCTGCGCTGTAAAACCTGCCACAACCCATGGACCATCGGACGCTGCAACGACTGCGGCGACTGCGTGCCCCACTGCCCTCATGATGCACTCAACATTCAGGCCGGACGCGTATGGTGGCAGGAGAGTCATTGCCAGCAGTGTGATACCTGCCTTCATCTTTGCCCGCAGCAGTCCACGCCCATGGCGCACCGCCTGAGCGTGGAGGAGATCCTCACGCAGATCCGAAAAGCTGCCCCCTTTATTGAAGGCGTTACCGTGAGCGGCGGCGAGGCCACAACACAGCTGCCGTTTTTAATCGCCCTTTTTAGCGCAATCAAAACCGATCCTGAACTGCAGCATTTAACCTGCCTGGTGGATAGCAACGGGCTGCTAAGCGAAACCGGCTGGGAGAAACTGCTGCCGGTACTGGATGGGGCGATGCTGGATCTCAAGGCATGGGGAAACGCGCATCACCGTTTCCTGACCGGGCGCGAAAACCCGCTGATTAAACAGAGCATTCGCTGGCTTGCCGATCGCCACCGTTTGACGGAACTGCGCTTGCTGGTTATCCCGGAGCAGTGCGATTATCTGGAACATCTTAAGCCGCTGACCACGTTTATCCGCGGGCTTGGGAATGTTCCGGTGCGTATTAACGCGTTTCATGCGCATGGGGTTTACGGAGAGGCGGCGTCATGGCGCAGCGCCACGCCGGAGGACATTGAACCGCTGGCGCAGGCACTGGAAAAACAGAAGATAACGGTGATTCGTCCGGCACTTTACCTATAGCGTGATGCCAAATACCGCACGCGTATTTTCCAGTAACGCATCGGCAATCACCTCTTCAGGCTCCGTTCGCAGCTCACACAGGGAGGTAAACACGCGCGCAGCCTGCTCCGGACGATTCGGCTGGCCCTGAAAACCACTCAGCGGCATATCCGGGGCATCCGTTTCCAGTAGCAGCGCAGAGAGTGGCAACTGTGCCATCACATCGCGGGTTTTACTGGCGCGCGGATAGGTAATGGTGCCCCCCACGCCAATTTTATAGCCCAGTTCGATAAAACGCTGCGCCTGCTGCAGGCTGCCGGAAAAACCGTGCACCACGCCGCTACGCGGTAGATCGATGCGTTTCAGGTGCATCGCCAGCTTATCGTGCGTGCGTCTTGAATGGAGGATCACCGGCAGGTCGTGACGCTTAGCCAGCCGAAGCTGCGCGTCGAGGATCGTCTGCTGGCGTTCAAACTGAGGATCCTCACGATAGAGATCGAGCCCGATCTCGCCGATAGCGACAAGTTTGTCTCCTGCGGTCTGCAGGGCTTCATCAAGTGCCTCAATATGCTCATCACGGTGGCGCTCAATCACTATCGGATGCAGGCCGAGCGCAGCATAGAGAGCGGGGTAACGCGTGGAGAGCGTCAGCACACGCGAAAAATCAGCCGCTTCTACCGACGGTACAACGATCGCCTGAACGCCTGCCTCTGAGGCTTTCGCAATACTTTGCGCCTCATTTCCTGTAAACGGCGGAAAATCAAAGTGGCAGTGGGTATCAACAAAGCGGTGCGTCACGCCAGATCCTCGTTATCTAATAAAGCGTCATTCGCCTGTGGAATGTCCACCAGCGGCATCGTCAGGGCGTCGTTGGCGACAATTGCAGGGGGCGTAATGATGGGTTTGTGCCGATGCAGAGGCGGTTGCTCCGCCAGCATCTTACCGACCGTCGCCAGGAAGTAGCGTCCGCACAGCCGCCCCGTTTTGTAGTCCATGCGCAGCGCAGGGACGCGGCTGCCCAGCGCCATGCTGAGCAACGGTTTAGGGGGATAGATTTCGAAAATTCGCAGCTTACCCGGCGGTTTTTCAATGAAACGCTGCATCGCGCCGTAGGTGGTTTCATGCTGCTTCGCGATGTTCACCAGCGGTTGCAGGCTGCTGTCACCCAACCAGCGCTCCATCCGCTTAAACCACTGCGGTGTATAGTACATTTGCGACGGCACGGTACGGATCACCACGATCGTTTTCGCACCGCGACGGGCGGCTTCCTGCACCGGTACCGCGTCACTGATCCCGCCGTCCAGATAGCTGATGCCGTCCAGCAGGGCGCCGGTACGATAAAAACCGGGAATGGCGCTGGAGGCGCGGATGATGTCCAGCCAGTTCTCCTTCTGCGGAGAGAAATAGCCCGGGGAATAGTCATCCCCCCGACTGGCGCACATCCAAAACTCTTTTCCGCTATCAAACAGACGGGCCGCCGTGTCCATTGCCAGCGGCATCTGGCTGGAGGTCGACTCCAGCAGCCAGTCGAGATCGATCAGGTTGCCGCCGCGCACAAAGCGCACCGGGTTAAAAAATTCTTTCGCCGTGGTGTAGCGCATAATCACTTTTCGCGCGTAGCCAGGCTGGTTGCAGACATAGGCTGAGAGATTCTGCGCCCCGGCAGACGTGCCAAAGTAGAGATCAAACGGGTTGAACTGTGCGCGCATAAACTCATCCAGCACGCCAGCGGTGAAAATGCCGCGCTGCCCACCGCCCTCACAGACCAGTGCGAGTTGACCCGCGCGAAACGGTTTTAACGTCAGCGGCGCAATATTGCCGAGCGTAACGGGAATTCGTTGCCCCACCTCTGCTTTCCTGTTTTGATTATTTTATAACACCACAGTAACGCACCCGACCTGTAACGCAAATAAGAAAAAGCCAGTCGCAGTGACTGGCTTTATTTTGTTGATGGAATATTGCGTTTGCTATGGACGTCGACGCCCTGTAAACAGGCTGACCAGGAACAGAATAATACCCACAACAAAGACAATTTTAGCTGCCCATGCCGCTGTACCTGCCAGTCCACCAAAGCCCAATGCGGCGGCAATTAACGCGATAACCAGAAATATAATGCCCCAACGAAACATAAGCTTCTCCTTTACCATAGTTAATGTCGGCCGCTAAACGTGAGCGCTCAGGTCACTCACCGGCGTTTTTCCAGAGTCGTTCTTATTTCGCCCGCAGGGTTGAGCCTGGCGGGCGACTGGTCCAGATTTACTTCGTTTTCAGATCGTTTTTAACGCTTTTCACACCATCAATCGCTTTCGCAATTGACTCGGCGCGTTCACTTTGCGCCTGGGAATCAACCGTACCGGAAAGCTGAACAACGCCATCGGTGGTTTCCACTTTCACCTTACGGGACGGTACGATGTCATCTGCTAACAGTTTAGCTTTGATTTCGCTGGTGGTTGCCGCATCCCCGGCATAACCTTTCACTGAAGCGTCTTTGCTGTCGCGAACGTGCAGTTTATCGCTCACGGAGGTGACACCCTCAACACCCTTCGCCACTTTGACTGCCTGTTCGGCCTGGGCCTGGCTTTCCACAAAGCCACTCAGGGTCACGACTTTCTTGTCGGTTTTAACGGAAATATCGGTGCTCTTGATCGCTTCGTCATCCACCAGTGCGGCTTTCACTTTTGCTGTGATAGAGCTGTCGTCCATGAAATTACCGACTTTATTCATAGAGCTATCGATTTTTTGCCCTGCGCTATCGGCCGTGGACTGTGCTTTATCCATGGTGCTGCTTTCCGCCAGAGCGGAACCGCTAACCAGAACGCTACCCAGTGTTACAGCCAGCAGAGTTTTAGAAATCTTCAGTCTTGTCATATTCATCGATGTATTCCTGTGTTGACCCGTTATTCGGGCTACATACTTCCTTAGTAGTTTTATATATTGCGAATAAACACACGGGCGAAATGGATAACCTAAAGCCATGCATTGAACAGTTAATTTATCCACGCCCGGTGCTAAACACTGAGTTAAATATAGATCACTCTCACAATGCCGCTTTCAGATTTGGGCAAAAAATAGGCAAAATACGTGAAAACGCAGTGAATTAAGAACATTCCGCAAGGGACTAATAAGACAGGAAATAAAGAAGAGCACGGCGAGTGCCGTGCTCTGAGAGGGAATTAGTGTTCGCGCGTTTTGCGGAACTGAACGTCAGGATAACGCTCCTGCGTCAGGTTCAGGTTCACCATGGTTGGGGCAATATAGGTCAGGTTATCGCCGCCATCCAGCGCCAGTTGTACTTCGTTCTTACGCTTAAATTCTTCGAATTTCTTCACGTCAGAACACTCAACCCAGCGCGCCGTCGCCACGTTCACCGATTCGTAAATCGCTTCCACGTTGTATTCGCTTTTCAGACGCGCAACGACAACGTCGAACTGCAGTACGCCGACCGCACCGACGATCAGATCGTTGTTGGCGATAGGACGGAAGACCTGCACCGCCCCCTCTTCAGAGAGCTGAACCAGACCTTTCAGCAGCTGTTTCTGCTTCAGTGGATCGCGCAGGCGAATACGACGGAACAGCTCAGGGGCGAAGTTCGGGATACCCGTGAACTTCATCATTTCACCCTGAGTGAACGTATCGCCGATCTGGATCGTACCGTGGTTGTGCAGACCGATGATGTCACCCGGATACGCTTCTTCAACGTGCGAGCGGTCACCCGCCATAAAGGTCAGCGCGTCGGAGATCACCACATCTTTACCAATACGCACCTGGCGCAGCTTCATGCCCTTTTCATACTTACCGGACACTACGCGCATAAAGGCGACGCGGTCACGGTGTTTCGGGTCCATGTTAGCCTGAATCTTGAAGACGAAGCCGGTGAATTTCTCTTCTTTCGCTTCCACTTCACGGGTGTCGGTTTTGCGTGGCATCGGCTGTGGCGCCCACTCCACCAGACCGTCGAGCATATGGTCTACGCCAAAGTTACCGAGCGCGGTACCAAAGAACACCGGGGTAATTTCACCGCTCAGGAACAGTTCTTTGTCGAACTCATGCGAGGCACCTTTCACCAGCTCCAGCTCATCGCGCAGCTGCGCGGCAAGCTCTTCACCGACCGCAGCGTCCAGATCCGGGTTGTCCAGACCTTTCACAATGCGCACTTCCTGAATGGTGTGCCCTTTACCGGTTTGATACAGGTAAGTTTCGTCTTTATAGAGGTGATACACCCCTTTAAACAGCTTACCGCAGCCAATAGGCCAGGTGATTGGCGCACAGGCGATCTTCAGCTCGTTTTCCACTTCATCCATTAACTCCATCGGGTCACGGATGTCACGGTCGAGTTTGTTCATAAAGGTGAGGATCGGCGTATCGCGCAGACGGGTAACTTCCATCAGCTTACGGGTACGATCTTCTACCCCTTTCGCGGCGTCGATCACCATCAGGCAGCAGTCCACTGCCGTCAGTGTACGGTAGGTATCTTCGGAGAAGTCTTCGTGGCCCGGGGTGTCCAGCAGGTTCACCAGGCAGTCGTGATACGGGAACTGCATCACGGAGGTGGTAATCGAAATACCACGCTGCTTTTCCATCTCCATCCAGTCTGATTTCGCATGCTGGCTGGAGCCACGGCCTTTAACGGTACCCGCAGTCTGGATCGCCTGTCCGAACAGCAACACCTTCTCGGTGATGGTCGTTTTACCGGCATCCGGGTGCGAGATAATGGCAAAAGTACGGCGCTTGGCCACCTCTTGCAGATAAGGAGACAACGTCATAATTAAATCTTCTTTTATAAGCGCGGCAGCACGCCACGCGTCATGGAATACAAAATTGCGGCTATTTTACCCATCAATGGGGGGCAGGCAATCATTGTTTACACAGGAGTTGCTCCAGTTCGTTCAACGACGTGACGGTCCAGGTCGGCTCAATGCCTTCAGGCTTCACGCGGCCATGCGCATTCAGCCAGACAGTCGACAGACCGGAGTTCATACCCCCCAGAATATCAGACTCTGCGGTATCCCCTACCATCAGCACGCGGTCGCGGTCAGGATTTCCGGCTTGCGCCAGGGCATAATCAAAAATTCGCGGATCCGGCTTCGGCACACCCACCTCTTCGGAGATCACCAGCGCGTCAAAATGATCGCGCAGGCCGGTGCGTTCAAGGCGGATCTGCTGCAGCGCGGTAAAGCCGTTGGTGATGATCCCAAGCTTCGCTTTACCTTTGAGAGAATCCAGCAGGGAAACCGCGCCCGGCAGTGGGGAGCAAATCTCTGCCATCGCATTGAGAAAAGCTTCGTTCAGCGAGCCCGGACTGACGTTTAAGCGTTCCGCCCACGCGTCAAAACGCTGGTGCTGGAGTTGTAACGCGGTGATGGCGCCGTTCTGATAATCCACCCACAGCGGCTTGTTCACCGCCTGATAGTCCTGAAAATCTTCAGCGGTGAAGGTCACGCTATAGTCGAGAAACATCCGCTGTAGGCCGCCGAACGCGTCAAAGGTAAACAGCGTTTCGTCGGCATCAAAGAAAATCCAGTCCCATTTCATCGTTACAACCTTATCTTTGTTATCCAATTGGCAGAGCCATAATAATGGCGTCTTCACGTCCCTCTGCGGTGGGGTAGTAGTTACGGCGGATTGTCGCCTCGTTAAAGCCTAAGCTTTCATAGAGCGCGATGGCGGCGACATTCGACGCGCGCACCTCCAGCCAGAGGGTAAAAACGTTACGGGTTTCGAGCTCACGAATGAGATGCTCAAGCAGTTCTCTTCCCAGTCCCCGGCGCTGAAACGCAGGGTCAACCGCGATGTTAAACAGCGTCGCCTCATCAAGGACGACCTGCGTTATGGCAAACGCCGCCATAGTGCCGTCAACGTCCAGCCGGTAGTTGAGGTACCGATCGCCCTGGTTGCTGGCGAACGTTTTTTCGCTCCACGGAAACGCGTGGGCGCGTGTTTCAATCGCGAACGCGGTGGTCAGGTCAGGCGTCGTGAGGGAAGAAATCGTGTTCATATTCGCAGATTTGTTGCCATAGCGCGCTGCGCGCTTTTGGGTTGGCTTTCAGTTCGTCCAGCGCTGGCGAGCAGATCTGACTCCCCTGAAGAGAGATGTCGGTCGTCTCTCCGATGCGCCAGCTGTTACACCGACTCTCAGGAGGAAGCATTGCCACCCGTTCCGGCGTCAGCTGTAAAACCTGGTCGGAAGTCAGCTTCAGGCTGCGAAGGACATCACCAATCAGGGGTTCATTCAGGGCAGGCAGTTCTTCCGCCACCATCACCAGCCTGACGTGCGCCGGGATGGAGATAGCGATTTCGCCCTGCAACGCCGTCGGGCGACGCAAGGCCCACTGGGTGATGCCCAGTTGCTGCAACTGCCAGTCTCGTCGGGATGTCATAGCGAAAACTCCTGTCTCTCAGGCGCGCAAATATAGCAAATGTGTCGAAAGTGCGCCATCTACCTACTATAATCCCCGCCTGAGTTTATTGAGGAACAATTCATGTCTGCATTTACCCCGGCAAGTGAAGTCTTGCTGCGTCACAGTGATGATTTCGAAGAAAGCCGTATTCTGTTTGCCGGAGATATGCAGGATGACCTGCCTGCGCGTTTCGACTGTGCTGAAAGCCGTGCCCATACCCAATACTACCACCACTGGCAGGTGCTGAGCCGTCAGATGGGCGAGCGCGCGCGCTTTAGCCTGGTGGCGGAGCAGCGCGATATTGCTGACTGCGATACGCTGATCTACTACTGGCCGAAGAACAAGCCGGAAGCCCAGTTTCAGCTGATGAACCTGCTCTCCCTGCTGCCGGTGGGTTGCGACATTTTCGTTGTCGGTGAGAACCGCAGCGGCGTGCGCAGTGCTGAACAGATGCTGGAAGGCTATGCGCCACTGAATAAAGTCGACAGCGCGCGTCGCTGCGGTCTGTACCATGGTCGTCTGGAAAAACAGACAGAATTCGATGCTAACACCTACTGGGACGAGTATCAGCTTGACGGCCTGACCATCAAAACTCTGCCGGGCGTGTTCAGCCGTGATGCGCTGGATACCGGCAGTAAGCTGCTGCTTTCTACCCTGACACCACACACCAAAGGCAAAGTGCTGGACGTGGGCTGCGGCGCGGGCGTGCTTTCAACGGTGCTTGCCAGCCATTCGCCTAAAGTCCGTTTAACCCTGTGTGATGTGAGCGCCCCGGCGGTAGAAGCCAGCCGTGCAACGCTTGCGGCAAACGGCATTGAAGGCGATGTTATTGCCAGCAACGTCTTCTCTGACGTGACCGGCCGCTTTGACATGATCATCTCTAACCCGCCGTTCCACGACGGTATGGAGACCAGCCTCGAAGCGGCGCAAGCGCTGATCCGTGGTGCGACCCGTCACCTCAACAGTGGCGGTGAACTGCGTATCGTCGCGAACGCCTTCCTGGCGTATCCGAAAGTGCTGGATGAAACCTTTGGCTTCCACGAAGTGATCGCCCAGACCGGCCGTTTTAAGGTGTATCGCACCGTGATGACGCGTCAGGCCAAAAAGTAATCTCCCGTTCTGTTTGCCAGATAAGCGCATGCGCTATCCGGCAAACAGGCACCTCGCTCCCGCCCATTTTTGCAGCGATCAATAAATCGTGCGCACTTTTCTGTTGACGTAAAGCTGAAAACATCTAGAATGCGCCTCCGTGGTTACGATACTTTTACAGTATCGATGGTATGCGAAGGTGGCGGAATTGGTAGACGCGCTAGCTTCAGGTGTTAGT
>NZ_JTLF01000283.1:0-29451 GCF_000798855.1 Enterobacter sp. ZOR0014
ATAAAAAAGCCCCTTTCGGGGCTTTTTTTACATCTTAACGCCTTATTTCACCGGACGCATCGCCGGGAACAGGATCACGTCACGGATGGTGTGGCTGTTGGTGAACAGCATGACCATACGGTCGATACCAATACCCAGACCCGCCGTTGGTGGCAGGCCGTGCTCCAGCGCGGTCACGTAGTCTTCGTCGAAGAACATCGCTTCGTCATCGCCCGCTGCTTTCGCATCAACCTGATCCTGGAAGCGCTGCGCCTGATCTTCCGCATCGTTCAGCTCGCTAAAGCCGTTGCCGATTTCACGGCCGCCGATGAAGAATTCGAAACGGTCAGTGATTTCCGGGTTCTCGTCATTACGACGCGCCAGCGGAGACACTTCAGCAGGGTATTCGGTGATGAAGGTCGGCTGAATCAGGTGCGCTTCGGCCACTTCTTCGAAGATCTCGGTCACGATACGGCCCAGACCCCAGCTCTTCTCTACCTTGATACCGATGCTTTCCGCGATCGCTTTCGCAGAGTCGAAGTTATCCAGATCCGCCATGTTGGTTTCAGGACGGTATTTCTTGATTGCTTCGCGCATGGTCAGTTTTTCGAACGGCTTGCCGAAGTCGAACACTTCTTCACCGTAAGGGACCTGGGTGGTGCCCAGAATGTCCTGCGCCAGGGTACGGAACAGGGATTCGGTCAGCTCAATCAGATCTTTATAATCTGCATACGCCATATAGAGTTCCATCATGGTGAACTCTGGGTTATGACGAACGGAGATACCTTCGTTACGGAAGTTACGGTTGATCTCGAATACGCGATCAAAGCCACCTACCACCAGACGCTTCAGGTACAGTTCCGGCGCGATACGCAGGTACATGTCCAGGTCCAGGGCGTTATGATGGGTGATGAATGGACGGGCAGACGCACCGCCTGGAATCACCTGCATCATCGGGGTTTCCACTTCCATAAAGTCGCGGTTCACCATGAACTGGCGAATACCGGCCATGATCTGGGAGCGAATTTTGAAGGTCTTGCGGGATTCATCGTTAGAGATGAGATCCAGATAACGCTGACGATAGCGCGCTTCCTGATCCTGCAGGCCGTGGAATTTGTCCGGCAGCGGACGCAGCGCTTTGGTCAGCAGACGCAGCTCGGTACAGTGGATAGACAGTTCACCGGTTTTGGTTTTGAACAGTTTACCTTTCGCGCCAAGGATATCGCCCAGATCCCACTTCTTGAACTGCTCGTTGTAGATGCCTTCCGGCAGATCGTCACGGGAAACATACAGCTGAATACGGCCACCCACGTCCTGCAAAGTCACGAAGGAGGCTTTACCCATAATACGACGGGTCATCATACGGCCAGCAACGGCCACTTCGATGTTCAGCGCTTCCAGCTCTTCGTTCTCTTTACCGTCGAAGTCAGCGTGCAGTTGGTCTGAGGTGTGGTCACGACGAAAATCGTTCGGGAACGGCACGCCCTGCTCACGCAGCGCTGCCAGCTTCTCGCGGCGGGTTTTCAGTTCGTTGTTAAGATCGACTACCGCGTCAGCGCCCTGTGCTTGTTGTTCAGACATGTTGGTTCCTCATAACCCTGCTTTCAAACTTGCTTCGATAAATTGGTCCAGGCTGCCGTCCAGCACCGCCTGCGTGTTACGGGTTTCAACCCCGGTACGCAGGTCTTTGATGCGGGAGTCATCAAGGACGTAAGAACGGATCTGGCTGCCCCAACCGATGTCGGACTTGTTATCTTCCATCGCCTGTTTCTCAGCATTTTTCTTCTGCATCTCCAGCTCATAAAGCTTCGCTTTCATCTGCTTCATGGCCTGGTCTTTGTTCTTATGCTGGGAACGGTCGTTCTGGCATTGTGTTACCAGCCCGGTTGGAATGTGGGTAATACGCACCGCCGATTCCGTACGGTTAACGTGCTGACCACCCGCACCGGAGGCGCGATAAACGTCAATACGCAGGTCCGCCGGGTTAATTTCGATATCAATATCTTCGTCAACTTCCGGGTAAACAAACGCCGAGCTGAAGGAGGTATGGCGACGGCCACCGGAGTCGAACGGGCTCTTACGCACCAGACGGTGAACGCCGGTCTCGGTACGCAGCCAGCCGTAGGCGTAGTCGCCAATGATCTTGATGGTGACGGATTTAATACCGGCCACTTCACCTTCAGACTCTTCGATGATTTCGGTTTTGAAGCCGCGCGCTTCTGCCCAACGCAGGTACATACGCGTCAGCATGCTGGCCCAGTCCTGCGCTTCGGTACCGCCAGAACCTGCCTGAATATCGAGGTAACAGTCAGCGCTGTCGTATTCGCCGGAGAACATACGACGGAATTCCAGCTGCGCCAGCTTCTCTTCCAGCACGTCGAGTTCTGCCACGGCTTCGTTAAAGGTTTCTTCGTCGTCGGCTTCGACGGCCAGCTCGAGCAAACCGGAAACATCTTCCAGCCCCTGAGCCATTTGATCCAGCGTATCTACGATAGCTTCGAGAGAGGAACGCTCTTTACCCAACGCCTGTGCGCGTTCAGGTTCGTTCCAGACGTCCGGCTGTTCCAGCTCGGCGTTTACTTCTTCAAGACGCTCTTTCTTGGCATCGTAGTCAAAGATACCCCCTAAGAACGTCAGAGCGCTCCGTGAGGTCCTGAATACGGTTTTTTACCGGATTAATTTCAAACATGGTCTGTTTTCTTTTATGGACTTGTCAAAATGCGGTGATAAGAGCGGGATTGTACCGAATCCACGCCCTTTTTTATAGAGATTACTGCCGCTAAATTGGCCAGATATTGTCGATGATGATCTGAAGGGTGCGGTTTCCGCGAAACTCGTTGATATCCAGTTTGTATGCCAGTTCGACCTCGCGCACGCCGTTGTCCGGCCAGATGGCCGTATCGACGTTGAAGGCGATGCCGTCCAGCAGCGGTCCGCCGCCAACGGGCTCAACCATGACTTTCAGATGACGCTCGCCGACGATACGTTGCTGAAGCAGGCGGAAACGGCCGTCGAACAGCGGTTCAGGGAACATCTGTCCCCACGGACCGGCATCGCGCAGCATCTGCGCCACGTCCATTGTCATCTCATGCGGTGAGAGCTCGCCGTCGGACACCACTTCTCCCTGCAACAAGGCAGGGTCAATCCAGTCGGTGACCAGTTCACCAAATAGCCGCTGAAATTCGTCAAATTTCGCCTCTTCCAGCGACAGACCCGCCGCCATCGCATGGCCGCCAAATTTGATCATCAGGCCCGGGTACAGCGTATCCAGACGCTCCAGTGCATCACGCATGTGAAGACCCTGAATCGAACGGCCAGAGCCTTTCAGCGTGCCGTCACCAGCCGGGGCAAACGCGATCACCGGGCGGTGGAAGCGCTCTTTAATGCGCGAGGCCAGAATGCCAACCACACCCTGATGCCACTCAGGATGATACATCGCCAGCCCGCCCGGCAGCGTTTCACCGCTGCGTTCGAGTTTTTCGCAAAGGGTCAGCGCTTCGGCCTGCATTCCCTGCTCTATCTCTTTACGGGTCTGGTTCAACGCGTCGAGCTCATTGGCCAGGACGCGCGCTTCGCCGATGTTATCGCACAGCAGCAGCGCCACACCGACGGACATATCGTCCAGCCTTCCGGCAGCGTTCAGACGCGGCCCGAGGGCAAAACCCAAATCACTTGCCGCCAGCTTGAGCGGATCGCGGTTGGCAATTTCCAGCAGCGCCTTAATCCCCGGACGGCACTTGCCCGCGCGAATGCGGCTTAAGCCCTGCCAGGTCAAAATACGGTTATTGGTATCGAGCGGCACGACATCCGCGACGGTACCCAGCGCCACCAGGTCGAGATATTCGGCCAGGTTTGGTATGGCGATACCGCGTGATTCGAACCAGCCCTTATCACGAAGCAGGGTCCGCAGCGCCAGCATCAGATAAAACGCTACCCCCACACCGGCGAGAGATTTTGACGGGAAATCGCAGTCGCGCAGGTTGGGATTGATGATCGCTTCAGCGTCCGGCAATGTTTCACCCGGCAAGTGGTGATCGGTGACCAACACCGGGATCCCCAGCGCGTGCGCATGATCGACACCTGCATGGGAAGAGATCCCGTTATCAACGGTCATGATCATCTGTGCCCCGCGGGCGTGAGCCTGATCGACCACTTCCGGGCTGAGGCCGTAACCGTCTTCAAAGCGGTTCGGCACAAGGTAAGTGACGTTATCGCAGCCCAGCGCGCGCAGACTCAATACGCTCAAGGCCGTACTGGTTGCGCCATCTGCATCGAAATCCCCTACCACCACAATACGCGTTCCCTCACGGAGCGCGTTGTAGAGCATTTCGATGGCTTTTTCGATGCCGTTGAGCTGCTGCCAGGGCAGCATCCCTTTGACGCTGCGTTCAAGATCCTCAGCACTGCGCACGCCGCGGCTGGCGTAGAGACGCTTCAGCAGGGGTGGGAGATCGTCTGGCAAATCAACCGGTTCAACCGCCTCGCGGCGGCGCAATTTTATCGGGGCTTTCACGCGGATTATTTACCACCAAACTGTTTCTGGTGCGCGTCGAGGAACTCTTTCATCTCTTTTGGTCCCTGGTAACCCGGCACAACATAGCCATTGCTCAGGACAATCGCTGGCGTACCGCTTACGCCGAACTGCACGCCCAGCGCGTAGTGGTTAGCAATATCGATATCGCAGGACGCAGGCTTAACCTCTTTACCGCTCATCGCATCGTCAAACGCTTTGTTGCGATCTTTCGCACACCAAATCGCTTTCATGTCTTGCTCTGGCTGGCTCTGCACGCCTGCACGCGGGAAGGCCAGGTAACGCACGGTAATGCCCAGCGCGTTATAGTCTTTCATCTGCTCATGGAGCTTGTGGCAGTAGCCACAGGTGATGTCGGTGAAGACGGTAATCACATGTTTTTCCTGCGCCGCTTTATAGACGATCATCTCTTTTTCGAGCGCATTCAGGTTTTTCATCAGCAGCTGGTTGGTGACATTGACCGGCTGCGCGCCGCTCACGTCATACATTGGCCCCTGAATAATATGTTTGCCGTCTTCGGTGACATACAGCACGCCGCTGTTAGTCAGTACCGTTTTCATCCCGGCAACCGGTGCAGACTGGATGTCGCTGCTGGTAACGCCCAGTTTAGCCAGTGACTGTTTAATAGCGGCGTCATCCGCATGGGCGAACCCGGTAAAAGAGGCTGCCAGCAGGGTGAACAGCGCGAAAGACTTTTTCATAGTTGATCCCGTTACAATTTGTCGGCACTCACGCACGAGGGTGGTGCTGTTGGTGTAGCTGCCGCAGGCGTTCCGTCGCGACATGGGTGTAAATTTGCGTCGTAGAAAGATCGCTGTGTCCCAGTAGCATCTGCACCACGCGTAAATCTGCGCCGTGGTTTAACAGATGCGTCGCGAAAGCGTGACGCAATACGTGCGGCGAAAGCTTTTCACTGTCGATACCCGCCAGTGTGGCGTAATGCTTGATGCGATGCCAGAACGTTTGTCGTGTCATCTGCTGTGCGCGCTGGCTCGGAAACAGGACGTCGATAGACACGCCATTGAGCAACCATGGACGGCCATGCTCAAGATACGTTTCCAGCCAGTAAACCGCTTCTTCTCCCAGCGGCACCAGCCTTTCCTTATTTCCTTTACCGATGACGCGCACCACGCCCTGACGCAGGCTGATGTCGCTCATCGTCAGGCCAACCAGTTCAGAGACACGCAAACCGGTAGCATACAATAGCTCAAGCATGGCTTTATCGCGTAACTCCAGCGGCAGGTCAACAGCAGGTGACTGTAATAATCTCTCAACTTGTGCTTCGCTGAGATCTTTCGGCAGCCGCTGCGGAAGTTTTGGGGACGCCAGCAGCGCACTCGGATCGTCTTCCCGAATCTTCTCACGGTAGAGATGCTGGAACAGCCGACGCATCGCGCTGAGCAAGCGTGCAGAACTGGTGGCCTTATAGCCCCCTTCAACCCGTTCCGCGAGCAGCGCCTGAAGGTCGTCGCTTTGCGCACTCGCCAACGATAATTCGCGACGCGCCAGCCACTCCACCAGCATGGTGAGATCGCGCCGATAGGCACTGAGCGTGTTCTCGGCCAGATTTTTTTCCAGCCACAGCGCATCGAGAAACTGTTCAACGAGTGCGAGATCCTTTTCCACATCGGCCCCTTTGATTCTGCAGTCAGGCCATTATGCCTGATTGCGACCGGTTTCTGGTACACTACGCACAAAGTCAAAGCATGAATTGAGATAGTTACGCGATGAATATTGGTCTTTTCTATGGTTCCAGCACCTGCTACACCGAAATGGCGGCAGAGAAAATTCGCGACATCATTGGCCCCGAACTGGTGACGTTGCATAACCTGAAAGATGACGCGGTCGCGCTGATGGAACAGTACGATGTACTGATCCTCGGCATCCCAACCTGGGATTTTGGTGAGATACAGGAAGACTGGGAAGCCATCTGGGATCAGCTCGATTCAGTCAATCTCGACGGCAAAATCATTGCGATGTACGGCATGGGCGATCAGTTGGGCTACGGCGAATGGTTTCTTGATGCACTTGGCATGCTGCATGACAAACTGGTACCGAAAGGGGCGACGTTTATCGGCTACTGGCCAACCCAAGGATACGAGTTCACCAGTCAAAAACCGATCATTGCCGACGGCCAGCTGTTTGTCGGACTCGCGCTGGATGAAACCAATCAGTACGATCTCAGCGACGAGCGCCTGCAGGCCTGGTGCGAACAGATACTTGGCGAAATGGCAGAAAAATTTAGCTAAGTGGGTTACTCCTGCGTCGGCTGTTGCAACAACATCCGGCGCAGATCTCGCCATTCTGAAGCATCCATACTGTCAGCCGCCAGCCACAGGTGCTGGCAACGCCCGCCGTCCACATTGCGCAACCGTAACATCATGCCGGAGTTGAGCATCCATGGCATACCCAGAATATCCCACTCTTTTCCCTGCCAGCGCAGGCGGGAATCCATCAGTAACTTGATCTCACCCTGACGAGCATTAATGCGACGCTGGCTGCGTACGCTGTCAAAAACGACAAACGAAAGTAACAGCAGCCACAGCGGCGTATAGCTCAGGGGCCATGGCATGAGTAACACGATGGCCGCAACCAGGCCGTGGAGCATTAACGACATCCACTGCGAGCGCCACGAGACGCGAAGATCAGATTGCCACAGGACCACGTTCCCGATTCCGTGTTTGAATTAATTGCACCATCCGTTGCAACTCGGTGTCGGCGGGTTTGCCGTGGTTCATCAGCCAGTTGAATAAATCCGGATCGTCAGACTCAAGCAGGCGAACAAACAGCCGCTTATCATCATCGCTTAAGCTGTCATACTCATATTCGAAGAAAGGCATGATGGAAATATCAAGTTCACGCATGCCGCGACGGCACGCCCAGTGAATACGGGCCTTGTTGTTAATATCCATGTTCAGTTTCCTGCATTACGTTTGGCACAGTCGGGCCCCCGTTCAGTGTTCTTTATTTCTCTACGGGGACACCAGCTAGTGTAACGTGTTTTTGACCGTTTCATTACTGGAATATTGCGATCAACGAGCAGGCTTCCAGAATAACCCCTACAAAGACAGCGGATTACACTATTTTGCGTAGCGCTACGCATAACCGGTTTATGGCACAAATGGTCTGCTGAAAGCGCTTGCATTGCCAGCAGGCTCTTTTACCATTAGGCATTATCAAAGCGTTAAGCAATTCAGGATATCGTTATGGCATTTACACCATTTTCTCCTCGCCAGCCCGCCGCCTCTGCGCGTCTGCCGCTGACGCTTATTTCTCTTGATGACTGGGCGCTGGCGACGCTCGCCGGCGCCGACGCTGAAAAATACCTCCAGGGCCAGGTCACCGCCGACGTCAGCCAGATGACCGAACACCAGCACCTGCTGGCGGCGCATTGTGACCCCAAAGGCAAAATGTGGAGCAATCTGCGTCTTTTCCGCCGTCAGGACGGGTTTGCCTTTATCGAACGCCGCAGCCTGCGAGATGCGCAGCTCAAAGAGCTGAAAAAGTATGCAGTCTTTTCCAAAGTCACTATCGTCCCGGACGACGAGCATGTTCTGCTGGGCGTGGCGGGCTTCCAGGCACGTGCCGCGCTGAAAAATCTGTTTGCTGAGCTGCCGGATGCAGAAAAACAGGTCGTCAGCGAGGGGGCCACCTCCATCCTGTGGTTTGAACATCCGGCGGAGCGCTTCCTGCTTGTCACGGATGCCGCAACCGCCGAACGCGTCACCGAAGCACTGCGCGGCGAAGCGCAGCTCAACAACAGCCAGCAGTGGCTGGCGCTGAATATTGAAGCCGGTCTGCCGATCATTGACGCCGCCAACAGCGCGCAGTTTATTCCACAGGCCACTAACCTGCAGGCGCTGGGCGGCATCAGCTTTAAAAAAGGCTGTTACACCGGCCAGGAGATGGTGGCGCGTGCAAAATTCCGTGGGGCAAATAAACGTGCACTGTGGACACTGGCAGGTCATGCCAGCCGCGTACCGGAAGCGGGTGAAGATTTAGAGCTGAAAATGGGCGATAACTGGCGCCGTACCGGCACCGTGTTAGCCGCCGTACAGCTGGATGATGGTCGTCTTTTAGTCCAGGCCGTCATGAACAACGACATGGAAGCCGACAGCGTGTTCCGCGTGCGTGATGATGCGAATACGTTGAGTATTGAGCCGTTACCGTATTCGCTGGAAGAGTGATGCTGTATCGCCCGGTGGCGCTGCGCTTACCGGGCCAGCCGATCCCGTAGGTCGGGTAAGGCGAAGCCGCCACCCGACAACAAACTACACCTGCCCCACATACAAATAAATTGCCAAAAAATGGCACACGCTGCCGCCCAGTACAAAACCATGCCAGATGGCATGATTGTATGGAATGCGCTTGCAGACGTAGAAAATGACGCCCAGCGAGTACACTACGCCTCCCACTGCCAGCAACGTAACCCCGCCAACCGCCAGCTTAATCGCCAGTTGATACACCACAATCAGCGACAGCCACCCCATGGTCAGATAGGTCACCAGTGACAACACTTTAAACCGGTGTGCAATGGTTAGCTTGAAGAGGATCCCCAGCAGCGCCAGGCTCCAGATGACAATCATCAGTCCGCGCGACAGCGGCGAGTTGAGCCCCACCAGCAGAAAAGGCGTATAGGTTCCTGCAATAAGCAGATAGATAGCACAGTGGTCAAATTTCTTGAGCCATATCTTGGCCCGTTGATGCGGAATCGCGTGATAGAGCGTCGACGCCAGGAATAACAGGATCATGCTTCCGCCATACAGGCTATAGCTGGTAATCGCCATCGCGCTGGCATTGGTATCAACCGCCTGTACCAGCAATAACACTAAACCGACTATCCCAAACACCAGGCCAATGCCATGGCTGATGCTGTTGGCTACTTCCTCCGCCAGTGAATATCCCTGTGCGATTAATGGTCTGCTCGCCATACAAAACTCCGGGAAACTAAAGATGATTATTCATCGCATGACTATGCTAACTGAGAATGATTCCAGTGAACACCTGTTAGCTAAAATATTTTCCATGTAATTTTTTTACAATAAAAATCAAAAGCATAGATATATTTTTCACCTGACATTTGTTCACATTAAAGTTTATGCGTTATGAATCAATAGCATAAAATTAGATCCTGCCGTCTGGCTGCATGTTATGATGGTTAAACGAGGTCTGAATGAGAGTTTTGCCACTGTGAGTATGTTCACCCACTCCGCCATTGCCAGTCTCAATAACCTGGAGATGATGGTCTACAACTATGTCATTAAAAACCGTGACAAAGTGATGTACATGACCATCCGCGAACTGGCGGATGCGGCGGGCGTCTCAACCACCACCATCCTGCGCTTTTGCCGTAAGCTCAACTGTGAAGGGTATTCTGAGTTTCGCGTGCGCTTTAAGCTCTATCTTGAACAGAACGAACCTCAGCAGGCGAATTTCGGCGCCAGCGAAATTATCAGTTTCTTTAAAAGCGTGAATAATGAAGAGTTCGACGCTTTACTGGATGACGCGGTAAATATCATTCTCTCTTCGGAGCGAATTATATTTGTCGGCGCAGGGACATCAGGATCTCTGGCAAAATACGGTGCCCGTTTCTTTTCGAATATCGGAAAATTCAGCAACCATATTGATGACCCTTATTTCCCGGTCACCAATGATATGGCGAAAAATGCACTGGCAATTGTGCTCTCTGTGTCGGGCGAGACCGAGGAGATCCTGCGCTTCGCCAGCCAGTTCAGCCTGCATCACTGCAAGGTTCTCTCCATTACCAGCCATGAACACTCGCGCCTGGCAAAACTGGCGGACTTTAATCTCTCATGGCACGTTCCCCAGACGCGTATTGCAGGCGTCTACGACATCACCACACAAATCCCCGTTATCTATATTCTGGAATCTCTCGGACGCAAACTGGCGAAGAAACTGGCGGAATAAAACATCCTGTTTTTTTGATGTGACAAATCACAATTTCCGCGAATTGTTATATCGTGACATTCAATTTCGCTTTGCTAGACTCAAAACCAATACGTCATTTATTGAGAATAGCAGCGATGAAAAAATTGACCTTACCGAAAGATTTTCTATGGGGCGGTGCCGTTGCGGCGCATCAGGTTGAAGGCGGCTGGGACAAAGGCGGCAAGGGGCCGAGCATCTGCGACGTACTGACCGGCGGGGCGCACGGCGTGCCGCGCGAAATCACGCAGGACGTAGTGCCGGGTAAATACTACCCAAATCACGAGGCCATCGACTTCCACGGCCACTACAAAGAAGATATCAAGCTGTTTGCCGAGATGGGCTTCAAATGTTTCCGCACCTCGATTGCCTGGACGCGCATCTTCCCGAAAGGTGACGAAACGCAGCCAAACGAGGAAGGGCTGAAGTTCTATGACGACATGTTCGATGAGCTGCTGAAATACAACATCGAGCCGGTGATCACCCTCTCCCACTTCGAAATGCCGCTGCACCTGGTGCAGGAGTACGGCAGCTGGACCAACCGTAAAGTGGTCGATTTCTTTGTACGCTTCGCGGAAGTGGTTTTTGAGCGCTACAAGCACAAGGTCAAATACTGGATGACCTTCAATGAAATCAACAACCAGCGTAACTGGCGTGCGCCGCTCTTTGGTTATTGCTGCTCAGGCGTGGTCTATACCGAACATGAAAATCCGGAAGAGACCATGTATCAGGTGCTGCACCACCAGTTTGTGGCGAGTGCCCTGGCGGTGAAAGCCGCGCGCCGTATCAATCCGGAGATGAAAGTCGGCTGCATGCTGGCCATGGTAGCGCTCTATCCATTCTCCTGCAAACCGGAAGACGTGATGTTCGCCCAGGAATCCATGCGCGAGCGCTATGTCTTTACCGATGTTCAGCTGCGTGGCTACTATCCGTCTTACGTACTGAATGAATGGGAGCGCCGCGGTTTCTCCATCAAAATGGACGCAGGCGATGAGCAGATCCTGCGCGAAGGTACCTGCGACTACCTGGGCTTCAGCTACTACATGACCAATGCGGTGAAAGCGGAAGGTGGCACCGGTGACGCGATTTCTGGCTTCGAGGGCAGCGTACCTAATCCGCACGTCAAGGCGTCCGACTGGGGCTGGCAGATTGACCCGGTGGGCCTGCGTTATTCCCTGTGCGAACTGTACGAACGCTATCAGAAGCCGCTGTTTATCGTGGAAAACGGCTTCGGTGCCTACGATAAGGTGGAAGAGGATGGCAGCATCAACGATGACTATCGTATCGACTACCTGCGCGCCCACGTTGAAGAGATGATCAAAGCTGTCACCCACGATGGCGTGGATCTGATGGGCTATACGCCATGGGGCTGCATTGACTGCGTGTCATTCACTACCGGCCAGTACAGCAAGCGCTACGGTTTTATCTACGTCAATAAACACGACGACGGCACCGGCGACATGTCGCGTTCCCGTAAGAAAAGCTTCGAATGGTATAAAGGCGTGATTGCCAGCAACGGCGAGCAACTTTAACGCCGTAACGCCGGGCGGCGCTACGCTTGCACCGGCCTACAAAACCTGCGAATCGTAGGCCGGGTAAGGCGAAGCCGCCACCCGGCGTTTATTTCCCGCCCGCCAGTTCAATAAAACTGCCCGTCACGTATGATGCCTTCTCGCTCAGCAGCCAGACTATCGCCTGCGCGACCTCTTCCGGCTGGCCGCCGCGCTGCATCGGCAGTAACGATTTCACGCGATCCACCCGCCCCGGCTCCCCACCAGACGCGTGAATATCGGTATAAATCAGCCCGGGCCGCACGCAGTTTACGCGGATACCCTGCGCCGCTACCTCCAGCGATAATCCGGTAGTCAGGGAATCTACCGCGCCTTTGGAGGCCGCGTAATCGACATACTCCCCCGGCGCGCCCAGACGAGACGCGGCAGAGGAGACATTGACAATCGCGCCACCCTTACCGCCATGTTTGTGCGACATGCGCTTTACCGCCTCACGGCAGCAGAGAAAATAGCCCGTGACGTTGGTGGCGAGCACGCGGTTGATGCGCTCGGCCGACAGGTTTTCGATGGTCGATTGCTCAAACAGAATGCCTGCATTATTGACCAGCGCGGTAAGGGGCTCACCTTCGCGATCGAGGCTGTCAAACATGACCATGACCTGCGCTTCATCGCTAATGTCTGCACGCAGGGCAAATGCTTTTCCACCCGTCTCGACGATCTGATTGATGACGTCCTTTGCGGCTTTGATATTGTGGTGATAGTTCACCGCCACGGTATAACCTTCGCGAGCCAGTTGCAGCGCGGTGGCTTTGCCAATGCCGCGGCTGGCGCCGGTGACCAGTGCTATTGCCATTGTCTTCTCCCAATAAAAAAGCCGGGTGGCGGCTTCGCCTTACCCGGCCTACGTTACTACAGCAAAAAAATTACTGGTATTCGCTCATCGGCACACAGGAGCAGAACAGGTTACGGTCGCCGTATACGTCATCAAGACGCTTCACGGTCGGCCAGTATTTATTCGCCACGCCTGCCGGGAAGACAGCCAGTTCACGGGAATAACCGTGATTCCACTCGGCCACCATCTCGTGCTGGGTGTGCGGAGCGTTAACCAACGGGTTATCTTCCAGCGTCCATTCGCCGTCCTGCACGCGGTCGATCTCCATGCGGATGGCCAGCATCGCGTCGATAAAGCGGTCCAGCTCGGCTTTGCTTTCAGACTCCGTTGGCTCCACCATCAGCGTACCCGCAACTGGGAACGACATGGTTGGTGCGTGGAAGCCGTAGTCGATCAGACGCTTGGCGATATCCAGTTCGCTGATACCCGTCGCTTCTTTCAGCGGACGAATATCGAGGATGCACTCGTGTGCCACACGCCCATCGCGACCGGTGTAAAGCACCGGGAAAGCCGACTTCAGGCGAGTCGCAATATAGTTAGCATTCAGGATCGCGACCTGGCTTGCCTGTTTCAGCCCTTCCGCGCCCATCATGCGGATGTACATCCAGCTGATTGGCAGGATTGAAGCGCTACCGAACGGTGCAGCAGAGACCGCGCCCTGACGGGTCAGCATACCTTCAATCTGCACGACGCTGTGACCCGGCACGAATGGCGCCAGATGCGCTTTCACGCCGATAGGCCCCATGCCCGGACCGCCACCACCGTGTGGGATGCAGAAGGTTTTGTGCAGGTTCAGGTGCGACACGTCCGCGCCGATGAAGCCCGGAGAGGTAATGCCCACCTGAGCATTCATGTTCGCGCCGTCGAGGTACACCTGACCGCCGAACTGATGCACCACTTCGCACACTTCGCGGATGGTTTCTTCGTACACGCCGTGAGTCGACGGGTAGGTCACCATGATGCAGGAGAGCTTATCGCCCGCCTGCTCGGCTTTCGCGCGCAGGTCGGCCAGGTCGATGTTACCGTTCTTATCACACGCCACGACCACCACTTCCATGCCCGCCATCTGGGCAGACGCCGGGTTGGTGCCGTGGGCAGAGCTCGGGATCAGGCAGATATCACGGTGGCCTTCGTTACGGCTTTCGTGATAGTGACGGATTGCCAGCAGCCCCGCATATTCCCCCTGCGCACCGGAGTTCGGCTGCATGCAGAGCGCGTCATAACCGGTCAGTTTCACCAGCCAGTCGGAAAGCTGGTTGATCATGACATGATACCCTTCCGCCTGCTCTGGTGGGCAGAACGGGTGCAGCTCGGAGAACTCAGGCCAGGTGATAGGGATCATTTCTGCCGCGGCGTTCAGCTTCATGGTGCACGAGCCCAGCGGGATCATCGCCTGGTTCAGCGCCAGATCTTTGCGCTCCAGAGAGTGCATATAACGCATCATCTCGGTTTCGCTGTGATAACGGTTGAACACCGGATGCGTCAGGATAGCGTCATTGCGCAGCATGCTCTCCTGAATAGAGCGGCTGTCATGCGCGACCTCTTTGTCCAGCGCATCAATATCCAGACCGTGCGCATCGCCCAGCACGACATTAAACAGGTTGACGATATCGTCGCGCGTGGTGGATTCATCAAGGGTGATGCCCACGGCGTGATGAATGTCGCTGCGCAGGTTAATTTGTGCGGCATCCGCACGTGCCAGCACCGCCGCTTTATCTGCGACGTCAACGCACAGCGTGTCGAAGTAGTGCTCATGACGCAGCTTCAGGCCTTTCTGCTGCAGGCCACAGGCCAGAATATCCGCCAGACGGTGGATGCGGCCGGCAATGCGTTTCAGCCCAACCGGGCCGTGGAAGACGGCGTACAGGCTGGCGATGTTTGCCAGCAGAACCTGAGAAGTACAGATATTAGAGTTCGCTTTCTCGCGGCGGATATGCTGCTCGCGAGTCTGCATCGCCATGCGCAGCGCGGTGTTACCGGCGGCATCTTTCGATACGCCAATAATGCGGCCTGGCATGGAACGTTTAAATTCATCTTTCGCGCCAAAGAATGCCGCGTGCGGTCCGCCGTAGCCCATCGGCACGCCGAAACGCTGGGCCGAGCCGAATACAATATCCGCCCCCTGTTTGCCCGGAGCCGTCAGCAGCACCAGCGCCATAAAATCAGCGGCAACGCTGACCACCACTTTGCGGGATTTCAGCTCGGCAATCAGTGCGCTGTAATCATGCACTTCGCCGGTGGTGCCAACCTGCTGTAGCAGCACACCAAAGACATCCTGGTGATCCAGCACTTTGTCAGCGTCGTCGACAATCACGTCAAAACCAAAGGTTTCCGCACGGGTACGCACCACGTCCAGCGTCTGCGGATGCACGTCCGCCGCCACGAAGAAGCGGTTGGCATTTTTCAGCTTGCTGACGCGTTTTGCCATCGCCATGGCTTCAGCTGCCGCGGTCGCTTCATCCAGCAACGAGGCGGAAGCGATATCCATCCCGGTCAGGTCGAGCGTCACCTGCTGGAAGTTCAGCAGCGCTTCCAGACGGCCCTGGGACACTTCCGGCTGATACGGGGTATAGGCGGTGTACCAGCCCGGGTTTTCCAGCATATTACGCAGGATAACCGGCGGTAACTGCACGTTGGTGTAGCCCATGCCAATGTAAGACTTATAGCGCTTGTTAAGGCCAGCGATGGCCTTCAGCTCCGCCAGTGCGGCGAATTCCGTGGTGGCTTCTCCCACCTGAGGCGGCGTGGCAAGCTGGATGTCTTTTGGCACGATCTGGCCGATCAGTGCGTTTAATGAATCCGCGCCAACCGTTTTCAGCATCTCCTGCTGTTGCTGAGCATCCGGCCCAATGTGACGTTCAATGAAAGCGCCACGGTTTTCAAGCTGGCTTAAAGTCTGTGTCATGAGCGATGGTTCCTGAAACGTGCAGTGAATTTAAGTTCCCTCTCCCCTCGGGAGAGGGTTAGGGTGAGGGGAAGATGGGCACCCTCACCCCTGCCCTCTCCCGGAGGGAGAGGGGGATTAACAATTACTCGTCTTCTAACAGGGCTTCGTACGCGGTCGCATCCAGCAGCGCGGCAACCTGAGATTCGTCACTGGCTTTGATCTTGAAGATCCAGCCACCTTCATAAGGCTCGCTGTTCACCAGCTCCGGCGAATCGCTCAGCGCGTCGTTCACAGCCACAATTTCACCGCTTACCGGTGCGTAGATATCGGATGCTGCTTTAACGGACTCCGCCACGGCGCAGTCATCGCCCGCGCTCACGGTTGCGCCCACTTCCGGCAGGTCAACAAACACCATGTCGCCCAGCAGCTCCTGCGCATGCTCGGTGATCCCTACGGTGTAAGTGCCGTCCGCCTCTTTGCGCAGCCACTCGTGTTCTTTGCTGTATTTCAGTTCTGCTGGCACATTGCTCATTGAAGTTCTCCTGATAAAAATAGTTAGGCGACCGGCTTACCGGCGCGAACAAAAATCGGTTTGGTCACGTTGACCGGCATTTCGCGGTTGCGGATTTGCACCACCGCCGACTCGCCAATGCCCGCCGGCACGCGAGCCAGTGCAATACTGTAGCCCAGCGTCGGGGAGAAGGACCCGCTGGTGATCACGCCTTCGCGCGGATTGCCGTCGGCATCGGTAAAACGCACCGGCAGTTCTCCGCGCAGCACGCCTTTTTCCTTCATCACCAGGCCAACCAGCTGTTCAGTGCCCTTCTCGCGCTGCATTTCCAGCGCTTCACGGCCAATAAACTCACGGTCAGCGGGTTCCCATGCGATGGTCCAGCCCATGTTGGCCGCCAGCGGAGAGACGCCTTCGTCCATCTCCTGACCGTAGAGGTTCATCCCCGCTTCAAGGCGCAGCGTATCGCGCGCGCCCAGGCCAGCCGGCTTCACGCCCGCTTCCACCAGCGCACGCCAGAAATCAGCTGCTTTCTCGTTTGGCATGGCAATTTCATAGCCCGCTTCACCGGTATAGCCGGTCGTGGCAATAAACAGATCGCCCGCCTGCACGCCAAAGAAGGGCTTCATCCCTTCGGTGGCTTTACGCTGCTCGTCGCTGAACAGAGACGCGGCTTTCGCCTGCGCGTTCGGCCCCTGCACGGCAATCAGCGACAGATCGTCACGGACGGTGATGTCGATGGCATAAGGTTCGGCGTGTTGGGTGATCCAGGAGAGGTCTTTTTCGCGGGTGGCGGAGTTTACAACGAGGCGGAAGAAGTCTTCGGTGAAGTAGTAGACGATAAGATCATCAATCACGCCACCCGAGGCGTTCAGCATACCGGTATAGAGCGCTTTCCCCGGTGTCTTCAGCTTCGCGACATCGTTCGCCAGCAGATAACGTAGAAACTCCCGGGTGCGGCTACCGCGCAGATCGACAATTGTCATATGGGACACGTCGAACATACCGGCATCGGTGCGCACCGCGTGGTGCTCATCAATTTGCGAGCCGTAGTGCAGCGGCATCATCCAGCCATGGAAATCCACCATGCGGGCGCCGCATAACACGTGCTGTTCGTACAAAGGAGTCTGTTGAGCCATCTTGTCCTCGTTGAAAAATTCACCGTGAAACCCGGTATCGGCCTCGTTTCCGAATGCCGACGCAAACGTTCTCTTTTACCTGAACTTACCACCGAAACCGGCGGTTAACCATAAGGTAAAACGGGTCATCACATTAGCTTATGACCAAAAAACGCTGAAAAGCCTACAGAGTTATTCACTGGAAAAATGCGATTAACCCCGCACAAAATTAACAATGATCTAACAGGATTTAGCACATGGTGATATTTCATGCGGAAAAACGGGCCGAATTTCCGTCACATAAAAATCATGACATTAGATTATCTAATGCGAAAAATGACGTGGAATTAGAATATTTCAAACGAGGGAATTTTCCCGGCACAGAGGCCGGGAAAAGAAAGTGTGACGGGGGTCTATTTTATTTCAGCCAGTCCGGCAGGGCGTTAAGACCCATCGCCTGACGCAGGAGTTGAGGTTTGACGCCAGGGAGGGTATCGGCGAGCTTGAGCCCAATATCACGCAGCAGTTTTTTCGCCGGATTTGCCCCGGCAAACAGCTCGCGGAAGCCCTGCATGCCTGCAAGCATCATCGCCGCACTGTGCTTGCGGCTGCGCTCGTAGCGACGCAGATACACATGCTGCCCAATATCTTTACCCTCTCGCTGCAGACGACGCAGCTCTTCTACCAGCTCCGCCGCATCCATAAAGCCGAGATTAACGCCCTGCCCGGCCAGCGGATGAATGGTATGCGCCGCGTCGCCCACCAGCGCCAGACGGTGCGCGGCAAACTGACGCGCATAGCGTCCGGTTAAGGGGAAGACCTGACGCTCGCTCTCAAGAGTACAAAGCCCCAGACGGTTATCAAACGCCACGCACAGTGCCTGGTTAAAGGCCTCTGGCGTCGCCTCCTGCATCTGCTGCGCTTTTTCCGGCACCAGAGACCAGACAATTGAACAGAGATGCGGATCGCTTAACGGCAGGAATGCCAGAATGCCGTCGTTGTGGAAAATCTGGCGCGCCACGCCGCCGTGCGGCTCTTGGGTACGGATCGTCGCCACCATGGCATGATGGCGGTAATCCCAGTAGGTCAGCGGAATATCCGCTTTATTGCGCAGCCAGGAGTTAGCGCCATCGGCACCGACCACCAGACGCGCGGTGAGCATATCGCCACTTTGCAGGGTGATAAACGCCTCGTTTTCGCCCCACGCAACCTGCTGGATTTGCGCAGGCGCAACCAGCGTTACGTCGCTGCACTGCTGAGCTTTCTGCCACAACGCGTGGTGGATCACCGCATTCTCAATGATGTGACCCAGATGGCTATAGCCCATGCTTTCATCATCAAAAGCAATATGACCAAAGCTGTCTTTGTCCCATACCTCCATGCCGTGATAGCAGCTCGCACGCTGGGCTACGATATCTGACCAGACGCCAAGGCGCGTCAGCAGCTTTTCGCTGGCCGCATTTATTGCCGACACGCGGAGTTCCGGCGGGGCATCAGGTGCGACGGGCTGAGGCTGCTTTTGCTCCAGCACGGCCACACGCAGGCCGCTGCCTTGTAATCCGCAGGCCAGGGCCAGTCCAACCATTCCGCCGCCAACGATGGCAACATCAACATTTTGCACAGTGATAACTCCTTAACGCGCGACCCAACCCAGGGTCCGCTGCGCCAGCACGTCGCGTGCCGGAATGAACAGTTCCATCGCCATCAGCCCTAGGTTGCGTCCGGCAACCAGCGGCGCCCAGCGATTGGCAAAGAGATGGACTAAACCATCGGTAACACCGATTGTCGCCTCTTTATCGGCCTGACGTCGCTTCTGGTAATGGCTGAGTACCGGGTATGCGCCGCAATCTTTCTGTTCGCTCCACGCTTGCGAAAGCGCTTCGGCCAGGCTCATCACATCCCGCAGACCCAGATTAAAACCCTGACCCGCGATGGGGTGAAGCGTTTGCGCGGCGTTGCCGACCAGCGCCACGCGGTGCGAAACAGACTGTGATGCGGTAGTTAACGACAGCGGGTATACCGCACGTTTTCCCGCATGGGTAATGCGACCCAGCCGCCAGCCAAACGCTTTCTGCAGTTCACTGCAAAAACGTTCGTCGGACCAGGCCTTAACGTCTTCCGCCTTTTCCTGCGGATGGCACCAGACCAGCGAGCAACGACCATCCGACATCGGCAGCATCGCCAGCGGACCGTGCTGCGTGAAGCGCTCAAACGCCCGGCCGTTGTGTTCTGCGGCAGTAGAGACGTTCGCAATGACCGCAACCTGCCCGTAAGGCTGCTGCTGCCACTCAACGCCGCACTGGGTTGCGAGCGCCGAGCGCGACCCGTCCGCCGCCACAAGAAGCTGGCCGTCGAGAACGGTGCCATTATCCAGCGTCACGCTGACCGTTTCTTCACTGCGGGTAAAGCTCGCAACGCGTGCCGGACAATGCAGGATCACGCCTGGCGCGTCCTGCAACAGACGAAACAGGCGCAGGCCAACATCATGGAGTTCAACGACCTGACCCAGGGCGTCAATACGATAATCATGGGCATCCAGCGTCACAAACCCGGCATGGCCGCGATCGCTCACATGCACGGTATGAATGGCGGTGGCGCAGTCGGCAATCGCCTGCCAGATGCCAATTCGGGAAAGCTGTTGGCAGGTTCCCTGCGCCAGGGCAATGGCGCGAGAATCAAAGCCGGGGTGATTCTTCGTTTGTGGTGCAACCGCCTCAACGAGATGCACCGGAAGCTGCCCCTTCGTCAAATGCGAGATCGCCAGTGCCAGGGTGGCGCCGGTCATGCCGCCGCCAACGATAATCACGCTCATACGCGTGCCGCTGCCATCAGCGCCTCGATATCGTCTGCGTGTTTCACCACGCTCGCGGTCAGGTTTTCGTTACCGGTTTCGGTGATGACGATGTCATCTTCAATACGAATGCCAATTCCGCGGTACGCTTCGGGCACATCGGCATCCGGCGCGATATACAGCCCCGGCTCGACGGTCAGCACCATGCCCGGTTCCAGCACGCGTGAACGGTCGGTACCGTACGCCCCCACATCATGCACATCCAGCCCCAGCCAGTGGCTCAGGCCGTGCATAAAGTACGGACGATGCGCATTTTCGGCGATCAGGGTGTCCACGTCGCCTTTCAGAATGCCAAGCTTCACCAGTCCGGTGATCATGATGCGCACAACTTCGCCGGTCACCTCCTGAATGGACGTGCCCGGGCGATACAGCGTGAGCGCCGTTTCAAGTGATTCGAGAACGATGTCATAAATTGCTCGTTGCGCGGGCGAGAACTTACCGTTCACCGGGAAAGTACGGGTGATGTCACCCGCGTAGCCCTGATATTCGCAACCGGCGTCAATCAGCACCAGATCGCCATCGCGCAGCGCACTTTCGTTTTCGGTGTAATGCAGAATGCAGCCGTTCTCCCCGCCGCCGACAATGGTGTTGTATGACGGGAAGCGCGCGCCGTGACGGTTAAATTCGTGGTGAATTTCGCCTTCCAGCTGGTATTCGAACAGACCAGGACGGCATTTTTCCATGGCGCGGGTGTGTGCCAGGGCGCTGATTTCGCCAGCGCGGCGCATCACGTTCAGCTCTTCTTCAGATTTGAACAGGCGCATCTCATGCACCACCGGACGCCAGTCCGTCAGCGTGGCCGGCGCGGACAGATTCTGACGCGAGCCTTTGCGCAGCTTATCCAGAGCGGTGAAAACAATCTCATCGGCGTACGCATATTCGCCCTGCGCGTGATAAAGCACGTCGAGGCCATTGAGCAACTGATAGAGCTGCTGATTGATTTCGCTAAACGCCAGCGCGCGGTCGACGCCCAGCTTCTCCGGTGCGGCCTCTTGCCCTAAGCGGCGGCCAAACCAGATTTCAGCGGTTAAATCGCGTACGCGGTTAAAAATCACGCTGTGGTTGTGGGTGTCATTACTCTTAATCAGCACCAGGACCGCTTCCGGCTCGTTAAAGCCGGTGAAGTACCAGAAATCGCTATTCTGGCGATAGGGGTATTCGCTGTCGGCACTGCGCGTCACTTCCGGCGCGGCAAAAATCAGCGCCGCACTGCCGGGCTGCATTTTTGCCAGCAGCGCCTGACGACGGCGCAAATACTCTTGTTGCGAGATAACCATGACACCCTCCTGTGCGTTATTTTTCTTAATGTAAGGTTGGCTTACGAACTTCCGGCGCGGTCGGCTGTGAGCGCGTAAAGTTGTCGTGGCACAGCAGCGCCGCCACGCGCACGTACTCAATAATCTCTTCGAGGGACATTTCCAGCTCTTCCTGGTCTTCCTCTTCATCGTAGCCGAGCTGGGCGATGTTACGCAGATCGTCGATCGCTTCACCCGCTTCGCCGGTCACTTTATCAAGCTTAGGCTGGGTTACGCCCAGGCCAAGCAGATAGTGGTTTACCCAACCCGCGAGCGCATCGGCACGATCGAAGACGCTGACGTCATCACCTTCAGGCAGATAAAGCTGAAAAAGGAAGCCATCGTCCTCCAGCGAATCACTGGTTGCCGCATGCATTTTACGCAGCGACTCTGCCAGCTCGTGGCCAAACGCCAGCCCTTCGTTCGTGAGGTCGTGGATCAGCGGCTGCCATGAGCTGTCGCTGTTTCCGCCGCACAGTATGCCGCTGATCAGACCGTGCATTTCGGCAGGGGTAAGTCCGACTCCCTGCTGGTTCAGTAACTGGTTTAAATCCTTGTAACCAGGCATTTCGTTCTGTATAGACATACGCATTCGTCATCAAAGGGAGGATATTCATGATATGCTACCACTTTGGACCCTGGTGATACCAGAAAAGGGCTTGTATCTTCACATCAGGGTAGCTATAGTGTCGCCCCTTCGCAGCCCCCGGGGCAGTAAGCGAAGGCAGCGCAGTCAATCAGCAGGAAGGTGGCATGTCTGCACAACCCGTCGATCTCCAGATTTTTGGCCGTTCACTGCGAGTGAATTGTCCGCCTGAACAAAGGGATGCTTTGAATCAGGCTGCGGACGATTTGAATCAGCGGTTGCAAGATCTAAAAGAACGCACTAGAGTCACAAATACTGAGCAGCTGGTTTTCATCGCCGCGTTGAACATCAGCTATGAACTGACTCAGGAAAAAGCGAAGACCCGCGACTACGCGGCTAGCATGGAGCAGCGCATTAAAATGCTCCAGCAGACCATAGAACAGGCATTGCTTGATCAAGGTCGCAATCCCGAAAGACCGGGACCAAAGTTTGAATAACACTTCTCAGTTGACTATGGTAGAGTAACTGTGAAGACAAAATTTCTCTGAGATGTTCGCAAGCGGGCCAGTCCCCTGAGCCGATATTTCATACCACAAGAATGTGGCGCTCCATGGTTGGTGAGCATGCTCGGTCCGTCCGAGAAGCCTTAAAACTATGACGACACATTCACCTTGAACCAAGGGTTCAAGGGTTACAGCCTGCGGCGGCATCTCGGAGATTCCCTCTTTCTTCTTCTACCTACTACCATGACTCAATTCCCTGAAGTTTCTGCCTCACGCCAGGATATCCGTCAACTTATTCGCCAGCGTCGTCGTGCACTTACGGCTGAACAACAGTCGCATTTTGCCCAGCAGGCCGCCGCCCGCATGATGGCGTGGCCCCCGGTGGTTATGGCTAACACGGTCGCTCTGTTCCTGTCGTTTGATGGCGAGCTCGATACCCAACCACTTATCGACCAGCTCTGGCGCGCCGGGAAGAAGGTTTATCTGCCGGTGCTGCATCCTTTTAGCAAAGGCAATCTTCTGTTTCTGCACTACCATCCGCACAGCGAGCTGGTGGTGAATCGTCTGAAAATTACCGAGCCCAAACTCGACGTGCGCGACGTGCTCCCGCTGTCACAGCTGGACGTGCTGATTACGCCGCTGGTGGCGTTTGATGAACAGGGCCAGCGCTTAGGAATGGGCGGCGGTTTTTACGACCGGACGCTGCAAAACTGGCAGCAGTATGGATTACAGCCGGTGGGGTATGCGCATGATTGTCAGGCTGTAGAAGCGTTGCCCGTCGAGAAATGGGATGTGCCGTTGCCAGCGGTAGTGACGCCATCGACGTTGTGGGAGTGGTGAAACAGGCGTGCAGCCTGATGCCCTCACCCCAGCCCTCTCCCACAGGGAGAGGGTGAAAACATAAAAAACGGTAACGATAGTTACCGTTTTGCATTTACCTCGCCACCCGACACCATCAGTAAAGCAGACGCGCGCGAATCGTCCCCGGAATCGCTTTCATGCTCTGCAGCGCTTTCTCGGCAACATCTTCATCCGCTTCGATATCAATCACCACGTAACCCATCTGCGAGTTGGTTTGCAGGTACTGGGCGGCAATGTTGACGCTCTGCTCGGCAAAGATTTGGTTGATAGCCGTCAGCACGCCAGGACGGTTTTCGTGGATGTGCAGCAGACGGCGACCACCGTGCAGCGGCAGAGACACTTCCGGGAAGTTCACCGCAGAGAGCGTGGAACCGTTGTCGGAGTATTTGCTCAGCTTACCCGCCACTTCAAGGCCGATATTCTCCTGCGCTTCCTGAGTAGACCCGCCGATGTGTGGCGTCAGGATCACGTTGTCGAATTCGCAGAGCGGAGAGTTAAACGGATCGCTGTTGGTGGCAGGCTCCGTCGGGAACACGTCAATGGCCGCCCCCGCCAGATGCTTACGCTTCAGAGCATCGCACAGCGCAGGGATGTCGACCACCGTACCGCGCGCGGCGTTGATCAGCAGTGAGCCCGGTTTCATCAGCGCCAGCTCTTCTGCACCCATCATGTTTTTGGTGGACGCATTTTCCGGCACATGCAGGCTTACCACGTCGCTCATGTTCAGCAGGTCAGAGAGATGCTGCACCTGCGTCGCATTCCCTAGCGGCAGCTTGCTTTCGATATCGTAAAAGTAGACGTGCATCCCCAAAGATTCCGCCAGAATCCCCAGCTGAGTACCGATGTGGCCATAGCCGATGATACCCAGTTTTTTACCGCGCGCTTCGTATGAGCCCGCAGCCAGTTTGTTCCACACGCCGCGGTGCGCTTTGGCGTTAGCCTCCGGAATACCGCGCAGCAGCAGCAGTAATTCGCCAATCACCAGCTCCGCCACGGAACGGGTGTTGGAGAACGGGGCGTTAAATACCGGGATACCGCGTTTGGCGGCAGCATTCAGATCAACCTGGTTGGTACCGATGCAGAAACAGCCAATCGCAACCAGCTTCTCCGCCGCAGCAATAACGTCTTCCGTCAGTTGAGTACGGGATCGCAGGCCAATGAAATGGGCATCACGGATGGACGCTTTCAGCTCTTCGGTATCGAGCGCGCCCTTGTGAAATTCGATGTTGGTGTAACCCGCCGCACGAAGGCTATCAAGCGCTTTCTGATGCACGCCCTCGACCAGCAGGAATTTAATCTTGTCTTTCTCCAGTGATACCTTTGCCATTTCCCCGACCCTGTTTTTTATCTGAACTGATGTTGTGCTGGATTGAAATCCGCTGTAGCCAACATATCAAAAAAAACTATTGCAGCAATATGAACGTTTGCGTCGGCACTCTGAAGAAAAGTCATACAGGGCAAAATGGCAGAGCAAAATGCTAAGGAAATTTACAAACGTGGCAGGATCGGCAAAAGAGGTGGAAAAACGTGACACAAGTCACCGAATTTAGCTTTTCAAAAATTTTTTAGCGGGGGGCGCGCTCCCCCCGTCAGATCATTTTACGATGGTTTTCACACCGTCAGCGGTGCCGATCAGCGCCACATCCGCGCCACGGTTGGCGAACAGCCCTACGGTGACAACGCCTGGAATACCGTTAATCGCATTTTCCAGGGCAATCGCGTCGAGAATTTCCAGGCCGTGCACGTCGAGGATGACGTTACCGTTATCAGTGACCACACCCTGACGGTATTCCGGACGACCACCCAGCTTCACCAGCTGACGGGCAACCGCACTCCGCGCCATCGGGATCACTTCGACCGGCAGCGGGAAATTACCCAGAATATCGACCTGCTTGGAGGCGTCAGCGATGCAGATAAATTTGTCTGCAACGGAAGCGATGATCTTTTCACGGGTCAGCGCTGCGCCACCGCCTTTGATCATCTGCATGTGGCCGTTGATTTCGTCTGCGCCATCAACGTAAATCCCAAGACGATCCACTTCGTTGAGATCGAAAACGGTAATGCCGAGGCTTTTCAGCTTTTCCGTGGACGCATCAGAGCTCGAAACCGCGCCCTCGATCTGCCCCTTCATCGTGCCCAGCGCATCGATAAAGTGTGCCGCCGTTGACCCCGTACCAACACCGACAATGGTACCTGGCTGTACGTACTGGAGAGCGGCCCATCCTACTGCTTTTTTCAGTTCATCCTGCGTCATGATCGTTTTGCCTGTGGTGTGAAAACTCAGGGCGCATTATAGAACACGTCGAATGGATTTCGTCTGCCACAAAGGGAAAATTGTGTCATAGTGCAGATTAAGCAAAATTTAGGAGCCAGCCAGAGCAATGAAACGTCCGGACTACAGAACACTACAGGCACTTGATGCAGTTATTCGTGAACGCGGTTTTGAGCGCGCAGCGCAAAAGCTGTGTATCACCCAGTCCGCCGTATCACAGCGTATCAAACAGCTTGAAAACATGTTCGGGCAGCCGCTGCTGGTGCGTACCGTGCCGCCTCGCCCAACGGAGCAAGGTCAAAAGCTCCTCGCCCTGCTGCGCCAGGTTGAGCTGCTGGAAGACGAGTGGCTGGGTGACGAACAAACGGGCTCCACGCCGCTGCTGCTCTCTCTGGCGGTCAACGCCGACAGTCTGGCAACCTGGTTACTGCCCGCCCTTGCCCCGGTCCTGGCCGACTCCCCGATTCGCCTGAATCTACAGGTTGAAGATGAAACCCGTACCCAGGAACGTCTGCGTCGCGGTGAAGTTGTTGGGGCGGTCAGTATTCAGCCTCAGGCGCTGCCAAGCTGCCTGGTGGATCAACTGGGGGCGCTGGACTACCTGTTTGTAGGTTCAAAAGCCTTTGCGGAGCGCTACTTCCCTAACGGCGTCACCCGCGCCGCGCTGCTGAAGGCGCCTGCCGTGGCGTTTGACCATCTGGACGATATGCATCAGGCGTTCCTGCAGCAGAACTTTGACCTGCCGCCGGGCAGCGTGCCGTGCCATATCGTCAACTCGTCTGAAGCTTTTGTGCAGCTTGCGCGTCAGGGCACTACCTGCTGTATGATCCCGCATCTGCAGATTGAGAAAGAGTTGAAAAGCGGTGAGTTGATTGATTTAACGCCGGGGCTGTATCAGCGCCGGATGCTCTACTGGCATCGTTTTGCGCCGGAAAGCCGCATGATGCGCAACGTCACCGATGCACTGCTGGCGTATGGGCATAAGGTGTTGAGACAGGATTAAAAAGAAAAAGCCGGGTGGCGGCTACGCCTTACCCGGCCTACAGGTTACTGAGCCGGTTTCGGCTGTGCTGCAACGGGCTCCAGCTGGAACACCACATCCACCTGATCGTCGAACTGAATGGTTGGCTGCTCGTAAGTTTCCTGCGCAGAAACCGGTGCCGCGTCAGCCTTCATCATCCGTACCATCGGGCTTGGCTGATAGTTAGAGACGTGGTAACGCACGCTGTATACCGGGCCAAGCTTGCTCTTGAAGCCGGACGCCAGCTGTTCAGCCTGGTGAATGGCATCATCAATCGCCGCTTTACGCGCTTCGTCTTTGTATTTCTCCGGTTGCGCAACGCCCAGCGACACGGAACGGATTTCGTTCAGACCAGCCTTCAGCGCACCATCCAGCAGTGAATTCAGCTTGTCCAACTGACGCACGGTCACTTCAACCGTACGCACGGCACGGTAGCCTTTCAGGATGCTTTTGCCGTTCTGGTAGTCGTAATCCGGTTGGGTACGCAGGTTAGCAGAGCTGATGTCTTTCTTGGCGACACCGTTCTGTTCCAGGAAGGAGAGATATTGCGCAACGCGGTCGTCCGCCTGTTTTTTGGCAGAGGCGGCATCTTTTGCAGCCACGTTGACTTCAATTGCCAGGGTTGCAACATCCGGTACCGCGTCCACGCTTGCGGTGCCTGACGTGACAATGTGCGGGCCATCCGGCAGTTCACTCGCCTGCGCCGACACCGCACCTAAACTCACTAATGCCGCCAGGGCCATCACTTTAAACTTCACTGTCATTCCTCCATGTTGCGAAGAGTGCCCCAGAAACAGGGCGCATGCCAGCAAGCTTAGCGGGTCTGGCTCAGTTGTCCATAAGACAACGCTTAGTTGAACAAACCCTGAACATGATGAACGCCCTCTTTCGCCAGCTGGAAAGCGATAAACCACATCACCAGACCGACCAGCGTATTAATGATGCGCTGGGCTTTGGCGGTCCGCAGTCGTGGCGCCAGCCACGCCGCCAGAATCGCAAGACCGAAGAACCACAGGAACGACGCGCTGACGGTTCCCAACGCAAACCAGCGTTTAGGCTCAACGTCCAGCTGTCCGCCGAGGCTACCCAGCACCACGAAGGTATCCAGATAGACATGCGGGTTAAGCCAGGTCACCGCCAGCATGGTGACGATAATCTTCCAGCGCCCCTGCTTCATCACTTCAGCGCTTGCCAGTTCGAGGTTACTGCTCATCGCCGTTTTCAACGCACCGAATCCGTACCACAACAGGAAGGCGACGCCGCCCCAGGTCACCAGCGCCAGCAGCCACGGCGACTGCATCAGAAGTGCACTCCCGCCAAAAATCCCGGCGCAGATCAGAAGCAAATCGCTCACCGCGCACAGCAGGGCAATCATCAGATGATACTGGCGGCGAATACCCTGGTTCATCACGAACGCATTCTGGGGACCGAGGGGAAGGATCATGGCCGCACCTAAAGCAAGGCCTTGAAAATAATAGGATAACATGACGAAATTCTCACAGTAATGTTCTGGATGCAGACTATACTGCGCGAATCACATTAGAGGAAATGGATAATATTAATTGGGGATTAGCAAGGCTTATAAAAGCAAAGCCCGGTGGCGCTGACGCTTACCGGGCCTGGGGGTGACGTTACTCTGCTTCTTTGACTTTTTTGACGTTCACGTCCATCTGCGGATACGGGAAGCTGATGCCGTTGGCGTCAAACTCACGCTTAATACGTTCCAGCACGTCCCAGTATACGTTTTGCAGATCGCTGCTTTTGCTCCAGATACGCACCACGAAGTTGATAGAGGACGCGCCCAGTTCGTTCAGGCGTATAGTCTGCTCTTTATCCTTCAGAATACGATCGTCAGAGGCAATGATGTTGCTAATCAGTGACTTCACCTGATCGATATCAGAGTCGTACGCTACGCTGATAATCAACTCATTACGACGTACCGGCTCACGGGAAAAGTTGGTGATGTTCCCATCGATGACCTTCTTGTTCGGCACGATCACGATTTTACCGTCTATCGAACGCAGCGTGGTGGAGAAAATCTGCACATTCAGCACGGTACCCGCCGTGCCGCCCAGATCGACATATTCACCGGCGCGGAACGGACGGAAGGTGACCAGCAGAACGCCAGCCGCCAGGTTAGCGAGCGAGCCCTGAAGTGCCAGACCAACGGCCAGACCGGCGGCGCCCAGCACGGCAATGACGGAGGCGGTCTGAACACCAACACGGCCTAATGCCGCAATGAGGGTAAACGCGATAATGCCATAGCGCACCAGCGCTGACAGGAAATCAGCAACCGTGGCGTCAATGTGGCGAGTGAGCATGACGCGATTGATGGCTCGGGAAACGGTACGGGCAACAATCATCCCCACGACAATAATGGCAATTGCCGCCGCAATATTCACGGCGTAGCTGATGAGCAGCGCCTGATTGCGCACCAGCCAGGAGCCAGCGTTATTGATGCTATCTACAACACCGAGATCTTCCATTTATCTTTCCTTATGCTCTTATAAACAACAAAAACCATCCCATAGCGAGACAGGCAGGTCAGTAAAGGGTAAACAAAAAGTACGCGTATTGCCAAGCAGATCACAAAAACAGGTATTGCAGGATATTGAAAAAGCATAAAAAAAGGCCCGCTATTGCGGTAATGCCGATCAGTTAAGGATCGGTTGACCGATCCCGTGGCT
>NZ_JTLF01000091.1:0-41507 GCF_000798855.1 Enterobacter sp. ZOR0014
CATGATGGCAGTTCACATAGGCGTTTACCTTACGCGTGGTCGCGTAAGTCCAATTATCTCGCATTGGAAGGGGCCTGATTGTTCTTTCAATCGCGATTTCTGTTTACGAAATTTATACCGCTGATGATAAAGTTTCTGAATCAGGCAGACAGATAGCTATTAACGGTGCAGGTATTGCTGGTGCTGCTGCAGGTGGCGCAATGGCCGGATTAATGTGTGGGCCAGGCGCGCCTGTTTGTGTGCTCATCGGTGGCTTCGTCGGCGGCGCTCTTGCTGCATGGGAAATGGGACGTTTGTGGAATTGATTATGCAACAGGTTAATTCAATATCTTTGGTTAAGGTTCGCAACGCTACCGATGTATCTCAGGCTCAATCTGACGTTGTGCTAAATGGTAAAAGCACCGGCATTATTGTACCGGGGCAAGTGTTTGAAGCAGCGGTCCAGGTTAATGAGCAGCGTTACATCCTGTTTCTTACGGATGACATTATTTTCGAGGAATTCCTGACGATTGCCCTTATTGACGTTCATGACGGACTTAAAGAAATTGTTCGTATTGGAAATGAGTACTCGACAGGGAGTTTTTCGGATCTCCAGATCACTGACGATAGCGTAGATTTCAGGTTTATTGGGGACAATATCTGGACACTGAAAGTATCAGTTTCACCTCGCCTGCGGCTTCCTTTTGTTTCCGATCCAAAAGGTGTTAAACGGGAGTCTGGTCTGAAAAAGTACATAACGATTTCTGCCACACCGGCGTCGGAAAACGTAAGCTGAAGTCATTATTTAACATAATGAAAAGGCTTTCTGCTGAGCTTGATAAATGCTTCTGAGAATTATGCAGACACAGATAGCCAACCAGAATCGGTAATAACCCCATTCATCTGATGAAATCCTGAAAGCCTACTCGGTACAACCGCTGCGGGCTGTTCAATACCATCCCCCCACCGCTCCCCTTTCCCTTTGACACACATCAACGACACCTCCCCTCCCGCGATTCAGAATAAAAAAATACCACCCAGCGCTACGGATTAGCCGCCCCCACCCGGAAGGAAACCCACCATGTACAGACCCATAACCGTCATCATCTTCATTCTCCTGACCCTCGCCGCCCTCGCAGAAATAGGCGTTTTATCCTTTGGATAATCCTCAGGCGAAATACCCCGCGTCAGGATGCATTAATCTCATTACAGTTTTTTCCTAAAGCCATCCCGCTTCGCCTGTGCCATGCTGAATTACGCTCATAACCGAAAACGTTAAATGAGGACATTATGAAAAAAACAATTATCGCATTATCTGCCGTTCTGCTGGCTTCCCCAGTATTTGCTGCGACCACACATGCAACTGATGATACCGTCGCGGCAGCGAACGCAAACGCCAATGAGGCGAAGCAAAAACTGCACGAAGAGCAGAACAAAGGTGAAGAGCTGAAGCTGCAACAGCAGCATGCTGCGGAAGGTAAAAGCGAGAGCCTGGGTAGTAAAGTCAGCGAAGATTCCCAGAAAGCCTGGCATAAAACCAAAGAAGGCACCGAGAAAGGGTGGGATGCCACCAAAGAAGGCGCTGAGAAAGGCTGGAACAAAACCAAAGAAGGTGCCAGCGAGCTGGAAAAGAAAGTCACTGAGTAATCTTTACGCTCAAAAAAAGGCCGCGCTTGCGGCCTTTTTTATTTCTTCGAATACAATTAGCCCCTCAGGCGTTTACGCAGTGCGCGTTTATCGGAGAAACCACTATGTATCGCCTTTTTGCCATTCTGACCGCCCTTCTGTTATGTCCTTCCCTGTACGCCGCCCCAAAAAGCTATCTTATCGACAGCGATAACACCGCCATTCGGCTATCGTGGCATGCCTTCGGCGGCATTCTCTCCTGGGCGACGTTCAGCGGCGTGACGGGTGCCGTGACGCTCAACCCGGATAACGACGTCGACGACCATATTCACGTCACCATTCCCGTATCAACTCTGGTGGCTTCTAACAAATTGCTCACCTGGCAGCTGAAAAGCGACATGTTTTTTGAATCCGAGCGCTACCCGACCATCGAGTTCATTAGCTCACGCGTGGTCGCTCAGAGCGCCGGGCGGTTCAGGGTATTCGGCACGCTGATCGTACGAAACATTGCCCGGCCGGTGATCCTGGAGGCCGTGTTGAAAGACCCGCATGCACAGTCCCCCCGGCTTGATGCCACCACGGCGATCTCGCGCGCATCCTATGGAATGGATAAGTTTGCGCTGGTCGTGGACGATCGTATAGCCATTGCCATTGCAATCAAGACGAACGATGTGCCGTCATCCTGAGATGAGGCGCTGTAGCTGCTCCGCGTTTGCCCGCAGGTGAGACGGCGGATTGCGGCCAATAAGGACAAACTGATAGCCCGCATCCTGCCACCACGCCAGGTTCATGCTGTGCCGCTGCTCCTGGCGGAGCGAGGCCGTCGCCTTCTCATCGACAGGCGAGATACAGAGCGCCATTGGGCCGTAGTCGGCGTTGAGCCAGGCAATCTGCGCGATAGAGGTCGTTTCATAGCGCAGCATGCGCACCATTTTAAGCTCTGCCCCTCGCAGAATAAGCTGCGACATAGTTAGCTTCATGCCGATATCCTGCGCCGCCCGTTCGAGCCCGCGCTGCAGGACCGGCGCTGCGCTGTCCATATCCAGCAGCGTCTCGACGCTGTACAGGGACATATATTGCGCTTCGAGGTCGCGAATATGGGCGTTCTCATCCGCTGGCGCGGAAGCGGGCCGCAACAGGTAGCCCAGCCCGGAGCCGACCATCAAAAAGCTGACCGACGCGGCAATCAGCGCCCGCCTGCTGACGCCAACCGGCGTGGAGGGCCGTGGGTCAGGAAGCGCCGTCAGACGCGCCTGCATCGTCTCAAGAGGCGCATCATCCAGCAGGGAGGCAAACGCCCCGGCGTAATCCTGGCTGCTTTTCATCAGTTCGGCGGTTCGCCCGGAGAGGCGTTCGTCACTGTTTAAATGCTCTTCAAATTGCTGTGCGTCGGCGCGGCACATCTCGCCATCTATCCATGCCACGATAGCGTCGTCGTTATAGGGCGGTGCAAAACGGTGCGCGTTCAAGAACGTTTCTCCTTTACCGGAGGCAGTGCGTCGGCGGACCTGGCAAGCCGAGCCCGTGCCGTGGCCAGCCGGCTCATCACGGTACCGATCGGCACTGCCAGCGTGTCCGCCGCCTCCTGGTAGGTAAAGCCTTCGACATAAACCAAAAATACCGCGTTACGCTGGGCTTCGGGCAAGGCGTTAACGCGCTGCATCACCTTCAGATAATGCAGGCGCGTCTCATCCTGTTCGCGGGTATCCGGCGCGAGGAGTTCGTCGCTGGCCACAAATCCCTGCCCCTGACGCACGTATCGCGCCCGAAGTTCAGAGATCCAGATGGAGTGCAGGATCGCGAACAGCCACCTGTCGATGCGTGTGCCCGGCGTATACTGGCTGCTTTTTTCAAGCGCACGCACGCAGGTGGACTGAACCAGCTCTTCGGCGATATCCCTGTTGCGCGACAACACCAGTCCATAGCGCCAGAGACGCGACAGGTGTGCGGCTAACTGTTGACGAACCTCACTGGTTGCGATGAGTTTTCCCTCCACGAGAAAATCAGGATTCCGGATGTCCGTTGATGGCGGCCTGCAGGTCGCGATACTCCTCGCAGGACTGGCCACAAATACCGGCAATCACCTTCAGTTGTTCTTTCGCGAGATCGGGTCGTCCTTTTACCATCCACGCTTCACCGAGATACTCCCGGGCTTTGGCATAATCCGGTGCGATAGCCAGCGCGCGCTGGTAGTAACCAATGCCTTCGTCCGTACGGCCAAGTTTGCGCGTGGCGAACCCGCGATAGTTCCACGCTTCAGCCGTATTGCTATTTTTCAGTGAATCAAGCAGATTCAGCGCCGCCTGGTACTCCCCTTTCTTCGCGAGATGGTACGCATAGTTGGTTTTGTCATGATCGCTGAGGCTGCTGCTCTTGTCCGGCACGCATTTCTGGGTGGCGCTGTCATACACTTGTCCGGAAGGACAGTCGGGCGTTTTGCTCTCGGTACTATTATCGCCCATTGCCAGCGCCAGCGGAGACAGCAGGGAAAAAATCAGCACCGGGATCAGGCGAAACGAGGTCGTGTTCATATAAAGCTCCTGGGTTAGAAGGGAGTGACGTCAGTAAACGCCCGACTGGCGGTTTTTATTCATTCTTCCGCGATTTTTTACCGTCCAGAAAATCATGCCTGCGACGTAATCACATTGAAAATAAATCAGGTTATTTTATATCTATCTTCGCATTTTTATTATCCTGCAACCGCTAGCAGAGTTTTAACCCCCTACAAGAATATATTTTATTACATCGGTGATATAATATATCTTATATCAAAAACGTTACCCTAACTTAAACACACATTAAGCACGATTAAATAATCACAATTTAAATTATATTTAAAACATCTCCCACCAATAATTACACTGCATCTTCAGGATGACTAAGTCACAACACACGGAAAATAAAAAGACATTAAAAACATAACGATAGAAAAACACATCAATAAACACCATCAATACATTAATGCCCTCTTCATTGTTTACCCCTTTATTTACGCAAGCTTAATTTGCACATTCAGAGTTTTCTGGCTATATCATTTTTATCTCCTCAAAACGAATTCCTCTATTAATTACAGGGTTTTAAAAGACGCAAAACACAAATAAAACGTATTTCTTTCATATGTAATTAGATTCGCTCTGATGTTGCCACTCTGAATTCTGGCGGGCATCGTTCGCTCTAAAAAAGACGGTGAGGACTGTTTAATTAACAGTCACTCCGCCGGGGGCGCCCTTTACCTTCTACAGAGATGGCTCGTCTTGCTCGCCGTTCACGGTAACTCTGCTGGAGTCATAACGAAATGAGCCAAATCTCTGTTATATCAAAACTTACTGGCGTGGAAACTACGACGGAAGGCACACAGGTTACGCTGAGCCATTCCTCTATCGTTGAGCTTCATGTAGAGCGAGCTGATGTCTCCCATTTCGCGCGAAGTGGTAACGATCTGGTGGTGACACTGCACTCAGGGGAAGTAATAACCCTTAAAAATTTCTACGTCACGGACGCGCAGGGCGTAAGCCAGCTGGTACTCCAGGACAGCGACGGTGCGTTATGGTGGATAGAAGATCCTGCCGGGGCCGCCACGTATGAATCTATCGCGTCGACAGACGTGCTGCTTGCGGCATCCGGAAGTGATACCGGTGGCGCGGCCATCTGGCCATGGGCGCTGGGCGGTATTGTTGCCGCAGGCGGCATCGCGGCGGCGGCAAGCTCCGGTGGTGGTGGCGGGGGGGGTGACGATGACAATAACGGTAACCCTAATCCTAATCCTGACCCCGGCACGCCAGGTGAACCTTCAACACCGGATACCACGCCGCCGAATGCACCTTCGAACCTGACGTTCTCGTCGGACGGGAAAACCGTCACCGGTACCGCTGAACCCGGCAGCACAATCACGCTGAAAGATGCAAACGGCAACGTTATCGGCACAGGGAAAACCGGCAGCGACGGCAACTTTACTGTTTCTCTCGGCACTCCGCTGATCAACGGTGAACATGTCACCGCAACTGCGACGGATGCGGCAGGGAATACCAGCCAGAGCGCAACGGTGACCGCGCCGGATCTCACCGCCCCCGATGCCCCAACGATTGGCAGCGTAACGGACGATGTCGGCCCTCAAACGGGGGCGCTGACTAACGGCAGCAGCACCAACGATCAGCGGCCGCAGCTCAGCGGCACCGCCGAGGCGGGCTCAACCGTGACGATCTATGACGGCGGGATCGCCATCGGCACGGCCGTCGTCTCCAGCAATGGCACCTGGACATTCACCCCGTCAGTTGATCTGAGCGAAAGTACCCACCAGATTACGGTGCGGGCAACTGACGCCGCCGGTAATACCGGCCCCGCTTCACCGGTCTTCACGCTGACCGTCGATCTCACCCCGCCGGCAACGCCGACGGCGATCGTACTGACTGACGACACGGGGGCTATCAGAGGAACCATCACCTCTGGCACCCCGACCGATGCATCAAAACCGATCCTGGCAGGAACGGGTGAGCCGGGCGGAACCATCACCATTTACGATAATGGTGTGGTCGTGGGTACCACAACCGTACTGCCCAACGGCACCTGGAGCATCAGGCCAGACGGTCCGCTCCCGGACGGAGCACACTCGATAACCGTCGTGGAAACCGATGCCGCCGGAAACCAGAGTGCGGCATCAGCGCCTATCACCTTCACCGTTGACACTACCCCGCCGCTGGCCCCCGGAAACCTCGTCGTGTCAAATGATGGCGGTTCCATCAGCGGTACCGCAGAGCCGGGCAGCACGGTGACCATCCGGGATGGCAATGTCATCCTTGGCACGTCGGTGGCAGACAGTGAGGGTAACTTCACCCTGACGCTGACCCCGCCTAAGCTCAACGGCGAAACGCTGACCGCAAACGCCACCGATGCCGCAGGCAATACAGGCCCCGCAACCGCGGCGGCGGCACCGGATACGACCCCACCGCAGACCCCGGTTATCGTATCGGTGATTGATGACGTGCAGGCCACAACCGGCCCCGTGGGTCAGAATGGGCTGACCAACGACCGGGCACCGACCCTGAACGGCACGGGCGAACCCGGTTCAACCATCACGATATCTAACGGCAGCGATATTCTCGGTACGGTGAATGTCCCCTCATCCGGCCTGTGGAGCTTTACGCCGCCTGTACCACTGTCTAACGGTACGTATGTGCTGACGGCGACAGCAACAGATGCTGCCGGTAACCCGAGCGGCCAATCGAACGCGTGGACGATTACCGTTGACGGCACAGCACCAGATGCCCCGGTGATTACGCAGGTCGTGGACGATGCTCCCGGGGGAACGCTTGGCTCGCTCAACCTGAATGACACCACCAACGACGCCACCCCGACGCTGAGCGGCACCGCCGAGGCAAACGCCACGGTCACCATTCGTGCTGACGGGGTGGTGATAGGTACCACCGTCGCTGATGGCCTCGGTGCATGGAGCTTTACCCCTTCCACACCACTGGGAGAGGGTCCGCATACCCTGACGGCAGTTGCAACCGATGCGGCAGGCAATACAAGCGGCGTGTCCAACAGTTGGGGGCTGATAATTGACAGCGTGGCGCCCGCTACGCCGGTCATTACTCAGGTGGTGGATGATGCCCCCGAGGGCCTCGGTGCGCTTAGCCCCAACGGCAGTACCAACGACACCACGCCAACGCTCAACGGCACGGCTGAACCGGGCTCAACGGTCACCATCCGCCTGGATGGCGCCGATCTTGTCACGGTCCCGGTCGGAAGCAACGGCACGTGGACCTATACCCTCACCGCTCCGCTTGGCGAAGGGCCTCATTCTTTTACCGTTGTCGCCACCGATGCGGCAGGTAACACCAGCCTGCCGTCAACCGGCTTCAACGTTATCGTCGATACCACACCGCCTGTGGCCGCGACTATCGCCAGCGTGACGGATGATGTCGGCGGCGTTCAGGGACCGCTCAGCAGCGGCGATACCACCGATGACACCCAGCCGCTGCTGCAGGGTACTGCACCGCCTGACGCGGTCGTCACCGTCTATGACGGCACAACGCTGCTCGGCACCGCCACCCTTGACGGAAGCGGCGGCTGGAGCTTTACGCCTGTTACCCCGCTCACCGACGGCCCGCATTCGCTGACGGTGCATACCACGGATGCCGCAGGCAATACTACTGTCTCCAGCCCGTTTGTGCTGACGGTGGATACCGTGGCGCCTGCCACGCCGGATATCCCGGCAATTACCGTCAATCCTGACGGAACAGAAACGCCGCTGAACCCGGGAGAAACCACCCGCGACACCACGCCGACCCTGAGCGGCACCGGCAATCCGGGCGATACGGTGACGATCTACGACGGTGGCGTCAAACTTGATGATGTCGTGGTGGACGGTACCGGGAACTGGACCTGGACGCCTGCCACACCGCTGCCTAACGGCACCTATGACATTACCCTGACCGTGACCAACATGGACGGCACGGGTAACGAAAGCGCGCCGTCACAGCCGGTAACCATCACCATTGACACTGACCCGCCAGTGACACCTGCGGCACCGGTTATTACCGACAGCGTCAGTCAGGTCACCGGCCCCGTTCCCGATGGTGGAACCACCAACGATCCGCGTCCGGTCCTGAGCGGCACCGGAACGGCGAACGACGTTATCAACATCACCGACACCGTCAATGGCATACCGACCGTTGTTGGCACCGTCACGGTAGACAGCACCGGCAACTGGAGCTGGCGTCCTGACAGCAATATTGGCGAGGGCAGCCACGTCTATACCGCCACCGCTACCGATGAAGCGGGCAACGTCTCTGCCGCGTCACCGGCGATCACCATCACCGTGGATACCGTGGCACCGGATACGCCGGTAATTAGCGCCGTTGGCGGCGAGCCGAGCGGTGGCTTCATCACAGACGCCACGCCGACAGTTGGCGGTACGGGTGTTAACGGTGAGACGGTGATCGTCTACAACAACGGCGTCGAAGTGGGACGCGTCGTCGTGGCTAATGGAGAATGGAATCTTGACCTGCCAGCCCAAACGGACGGCCCGCTGAATATCACCGTTGCGGGCGTCGACGCGGCAGGTAACGTCAGCGCGCCCAGCCCGGTATTTACCGTGACACTCGATACCGTTGCGCCTGCGATCCCGCAGATCAATGCCGTCTCAGATAGCCAGCTCACCAACAATGTGCTCTATACCCGCGACGGTGTACCAACGCTCACCGGAACCGGTGAACCGGGATCGACCGTTATCGTCTCGGTGGATGGCACGCCATCCGCCGTACCGGTAACGGTTCAGCCGAACGGCTCCTGGACCTGGACAGCCGACAGTACGCTGGCGGATGGACAACATACCTTTACCGTATCGGCCAGCGATCCAGCCGGTAACACCTCAGCCAGCTCTGCGCCGCTTAACGTCACGGTTGATACTCTCGACCCAACCGCCCCTGACAATCTGAACCTGGCTGCAGAAGGGACGCCACTGACCGGTACCGCCGAAGCGGGAAGCATCATTACCGTGATGAACGGTAGCACCGTCATTGGGACTGGTGTTGTCGACAGCACCGGCAACTTCTCCATCGCGGTCAGCCCGGCACCGCAGGACGGCGCGTCTCTGACCGTGAGTGCCGCCGATGCTTCGGGGCGCACCAGCCCTGATGCGACTTACAACGTCATCGGTACGTTGCCTAATCTTCCTGATATTCCCGTCATTACAGCAATCAACGATGACGCAGCGCCGCTCACGGGCGATGTAAAAGGCAAAACCACCAATGACATCACGCCTACGCTGACCGGTACGGCCGAAGCGGGCAGCCTGGTAACCATCTATCAGGACGGTGGCCTGACGCCTGTGGCGACGGTAACGGCCGACGGCAGCGGCAACTGGAGCTATACACCGGCCGCGCTTGGCGAAGGTCTGCACTCCTTTGAGGTAACCGCGACACTCAACGGTGCGACCAGCGGCCGCTCTCCTGCCGCCAGCGTCACCGTTGACCTCACCGCACCGGGCACACCGACCATCGGCGCGGTGATTGACGACGTGGGTCCAGGCACCGGTCCGTTAACCAACGGCCAGACCACCAACGACAACCAGCCGACGCTGACCGGCACCGGCGCGGTGGGAGATACCATCTCCGTCTATAACAACGGGACGCTGCTGGGCAGCGCAGTGGTCGGCAATACCGGCACCTGGAGCTTCACGCCACCTTCTCCGCTGGCGGAGGGCACTCACGTACTCACCATCCGCGAGACCGATCCGGCGGGGAACCAGAGCGCGCCTTCTGCGGGCTTCACCGTTGTGGTGGATACCGTTTCCACCACGCCGGTCATCACTAACGTAACGGATAATGTGGGCAATTCCGCCACAACCGTGGTCAGCGGCACACCAACCAACGACGCCACGCCAACCCTTTCAGGAACGGCGGAAGCCAACAGCGTGGTGACGATATTCGACGGCGGCACGCAGATTGGCGTGGTTACGGCGGACGGCACCGGCGCATGGACGTTTACCCCGGACACCGCACTCGCCGAAGGCTCGCATAGCTTCACCGCTCAGGCGACAGACCCGCAGGGTAACGTCAGCGCAGTCTCAGGCGCCTGGAGCGTGGTGGTTGACCTGACAGCACCGACGGTGCCAACGCTGGATACGGTGAATGACAACGTCCCTGGCGGCATCACGGGCAACCTCACCAGCGGGCAGGTAACCAACGACAGCACACCAACGATCGGCGGTACCGGACAGGCGGGCAGCACCATCCACATCATGAACAACGGTACGCAGATCGGTACTGCAATCGTCGACGGAAGCGGAAACTGGTCCTTCACACCGACCACGCCGCTGGTCGACGGCAGCTACGCCCTGCGCGTGTACGCAACGGATGTCGCGGGCAACGCCTCGGCTAACTCCTCCGTCTTCACCTTTACCGTCGATACCGCAGGTCCGGTCGTGCCAGTAGTGACCAGCGTGATCGACGATATCGCACCAGTCACCGGGACGCTTACGTCAGGCAACACCACCAATGACGCGCGTCCGACCTTCAACGGCACGGGTGACGTGGGTTCTACAGTGCATGTGATCGTTGATGGTAACGAAATTGGCACCGCCGTCGTGAATGCCCAGGGTAACTGGACCTTCACCCCGGGGAGTGACCTGAGCGACGGGCCGCATGCCATCACATTCAATGCCACCGACGCGGCAGGCAACACCGGCAGTACGACAGCGCCGTTTAACCTGACGGTAGATACTGGCGTGCCGTCTGCGCCGGTTATCTCAACCGCAGCAGACAACGTGGGCAGCGTTCAAACCCCACTCTCCTCCGGGCAGAGTACCGACGACACCACGCCGACGCTGAACGGCACCGCGACGGCCAACGCCACGGTCACCGTGTATGAAAACGGGCAGCCGATCGGCACCGCGCTGGCAGACGGTACCGGCGCATGGAGCTTCACGCCGTCAACGCCGCTGTCCAGCGGCAGCCATACCTGGACCGCCACCGTCACTGATGCTGCGGGGAACGTCAGCCCGGCTTCGCCAGGCTTTACCCTGGTTGTCGATACCACACCCCCGAACGCGCCGGTTATCAGCCAGGCGATAGACGACGTAGGCAGCATCACCGGCCCGATCACGTCCGGGCAGACCACGGACGACACCGTACCGCGCCTCGTCGGAACCAGTGAACCGTTTGCCACGGTGAATATCTATGAGGGAACCACGCTGGTCGGGACAGGGACTGCTGACGGCACCGGTAACTGGAGTATCTTGCTCAATACCACGCTGACAACGGGTGCACACAGCTTCACCGCCCAGGCGACGGACGCGGCAGGCAACACCAGCGTGTCGTCGGCAAGCTTCAGTCTGACGATAGACACCACGCCGCCTGCGCTGCCAGTGCTCACCAGCATTCTGGACGACGTGGGCAATGCGGCAACGCCCGTTGCTAACGGCGGGTTGACCAACGATTCCCAGCCAACCCTCAGCGGGACGGCGGAAGCCGGATCGACGTTGAAAATCTTTGATAACGGCGTGCAGATTGGCAGCGTGACGGCCACCGGCGGGGCATGGAGCTTTACCCCTTCCCCGGCGCTGGGCAACGGTTCGCACAATTTAACCTTTACCGCCACCGATGCGGCGGGCAACGTCAGCGCGCCAACCGCCGGGTATGTGATTAACGTTGATACCCTTGCCCCGGCAGCGCCCGTCATCAGCTCGGTGATTGATGATGTGGGCAGCGTCACCGGACCGGTAACCGGCCCGACCAACGACACGCGCCCAACGCTAAGCGGGACCGCAGAAGCCAATGCGACGGTACGGATCTACGATGGCATCACGCTGGTCGGTACCGTCACCGCGGATGCCAGCGGCAACTGGACCCTGCCACAAACCACCACCACGTTGACGCAAGGCACGCATAACTTCACCGCCACGGCCACCGATGCGGCGGGCAACACCAGCGTGGCGTCCACCGTGACGACGATTACCGTCGATACAACCGCCCCAACGGCCCCTACCGGGACCTTCAACGCCGACGGTAGCGTGCTGACCGGGAATGCGGAAGCCGGCAGCACAGTCAGTATCCGCCTTGCGGACGGCTCAACGGTAACCGCCATTGCGGGCAGTAACGGCACCTACAGCTACACCTTTACGAATAAACAGACCGAAGGCCAGACGCTGCAGATCACCGCCACCGACGCGGCGGGCAACACCTCGCTGCCCGGCTCGGCGCTCGCGCCGGTGGTGCCGCTCTCCGCCAGCAATAACATCGAAGAGTTGGATCTCAGTACCACGGCCACCGTCACCAACAGCCAGTACAGCGACTACGGCTTCCTGCTGGTCGGCGCCGTGGGCAACGTCCTGACGCTGCTCGGGAACGACACCGCGCAGGTGAACTTCACGGTGGGCAACGGCGGGAGCGCGGATATCGTGGTGAACGCCAACGCCACGGGGGCTGTGCTCTCTCTGCTTAACACCCTTGAGCTGGTGGTGCAGCACTACGTCAACGGCGCCTGGACCACCGTGGTGGATACCGGACAGCCGCAGTTTGCTGACCTGCTGACCCTCGGTGCCACCGGCGTATCGCTGAACCTGACCGGGCTGGCTGACGGCAACTACCGTGTGCTCAGCTATAACACCAACCTGCTGGCGACCGGCTCCTACACCAGCCTCGACGTGGCGGTGAAAGAGACCGGTCCGGGCACGGTCACGGGCGATACCAGCCTCAACGGGAACGTGATTCTGGATACAGACCCGACCGCTGGCAGCGACAACGCCCCGGCCGGAACCACGATCTCCGCCGTTACGAATGCGCAAGGTGTTACCACCAACATCAATGCCGACGGGACGGTGGTCCAGGGACAATACGGTACGCTGACCATTAACCGCGACGGCAGCTACTCCTACACCCTGACCGACACCAGCGCGGCAGTCATTGGCCGGACAGAGAGCTTCACCTACACCATCACCCATAACGGCGTCAGCGCCTCGGCACAGCTGGTGGTGTCGCTCGGAACGGGAACCGTCAGCAACGGCATTGTCGCCGTGGACGATACCAACGCCCTGACCTTCGACACCAGCGTGCACGAAATCAATAACGGCACCTCGTCTCAGGGCGGCTTTACCCTGGTGGGTATCAATCTCGGCAACACGCTGGGGCTTAACCTGCTGGACGATATGACCAACCCCATTATCTATAACGTGGAGGAAGGCACCACTCGCACCATGACCATCCAGGCCTCCGTGGGCGGCGTGGCGCTGGCGTCGGTGTTTGATTTGTACGTCTATAAATTTAACAACGCCACCCAGACTTTCGAGCAGGTACGCGTCGAGTCGGGCTGGCTGCGTGCCCCGCTGCTGGGCGGCACGTCATCTCAGCTAACGCTGCAATTGCCTGCCGGGGAGTACCTGTTCCTGCTGAATACCGCGTCCGGGATCACCGCCCTGACGGCCTACACGCTGAGCGTTCTGCAGGATCATGTCTACAGCGTATCGAGTATCAGCGAGACGACCACGGGCGACGTGCTGGCGAATGACCCGGTTCCAGCAGGCACGCTGGTTACCGAAGTGAACGGCGTGGCGGTCAACGGCACTGGCACCACCACCATTCAGGGGGAATACGGTACGCTGACCATTAATTCATCCGGTCAGTACACCTATACCCTGAGGAGTGGTGTCGGTGTGGACCATATCAGCACGCCGGATACCTTCGTCTATACCGTCACCGCGCCAGACGGCACGAAAGACACGGCATCGCTCAACATCACTCCAACCGCCCAGCCGATGAATGCGGTGAACGATGTTAGCGCCGTGATGGATGTAACGTCAGTACACCATACGTCAGCGTACTCCGATACCACCGTGGGTACGGCAAGCTGGACGACTGCCTTGCTCTCGTCAACCCAGGGTAGCGGCAGCGGAACTTTTGTGGTGGATCCAAACACCGCGCTGCATAACGCCTCGCTGCACTTTAACGTGGCCTCGCTGCTGTCGCTGGGCGGACTGACGGTGAACTGGACAATCAGCGACGGCTCGGGCGTGATCCGCAGCGGCTCCTTCGGCGGCATTTCGTTACTGAACGGCAGTATTGACGTTCCGCTGACCGGGCTGGATCTCAACGCAGGGACCTACACGCTGAGCTATACCGGTAGCGTACCGGGGCTGAGCGTCGGGAACATTACCATTACCCCAAGCGTCAACGGCACCACTTACTCGCTGACTGATTTTGACGCCACGGGCACTCACACCGTCAACGGCAATATCTTTGACGGCACCGACTCGGGCGGCGTGCTGGATCAGCTCCACTCGGTGGATACACGCGTCAGTATTACCGGCTACAACGGCGTGACCACCACGCTGGATCCGTACACCGGCAGCGCCACCGTCAATATCACCGGCCATTACGGCACCCTGGCGATTGCTGCTGACGGGCATTACACCTATACCCTCAACAGCGGGGTATCGCTCTCATCCATGACCTCGAAGGAGACTTTCAACTACACCCTGACCGATGCCTCCGGGAAGACGGACAGCGCCTCGCTGACCATCAACATGGCGCCGCAGTTCATCAGCTCTGAACACAACGACGTCATTACCGGCACCGCCTACGGCGACACGCTGATTTACCAGGTGCTGAACAATACGGTAGGGAATGCCACGGGGGGGAACGTCAGCAGCACCGCGGGCGACCACTGGACCGGCTTCTCGCTGGCGCAGGGGGATAAAATCGACATTAGCGACCTGCTGGTGGGCTGGAACGGTAGCGCCTCCACGCTCGGGAACTACCTCCATGTCACTAATAGTAATGGTAATACCGTGATCTCCATCGACCGTGACGGTGCAGGGAGCACCTACACTAATACCACGCTCGTGACGCTTGATGGCGTTCAAACCACCTACGACGAGCTCGTTAACCAGCAACACATCATTACCACATAACAGCTGTAGTACTAACCCGGGCGCACAGCGCCCGGGGATTAATAATAAAGCTGCACTTATTTTATTAGGGACATGACATGGGAATGAAGATGCCTTACTGGTGGCTCTCGTGCTGCCTGATATCTGTGCCCGCTCTGTGCGCGAATCCGGCGGCGACCATCAATACCGGACAACTGCGCGAAACGCAGGAACTCCCCTCACTGAATGGCCGTGTCGCCCCTGCGGCTGGCAACGCCGCGCCCGGCTCATTACAGCTTGGCGAGGCCGTCAACCGTGCCGTTACCTGGCATCCGGCGATCGGTGAAGCCGTGGGCAAACTCTACGAACAGAGCGAAGAAGTCGACGTCGCCAAATCGAAATACTATCCGCAAATTAACGCGGGCATGGACAACGGATACTCCCACGACGGCGATCAGAACGGCTTTACGCCGTCGCTGGTGCTCTCTCTTTCACAAATGCTCTACGACTTCGGCAAAGTGGCCAGCCAGGTACGAGCCGAAAATGCTGGGGTTGCCCAGCAGCAGGCCAACGTGCTGGTGAGCATCGACACCATTGCCCATGATACCGCCGTCGCCATGGTGCAGGTGCAAACCTGGCAGCAGATGGTCGACACCGCCAAAGAGCAGCTCGATGCCCTCTCCTCAATAGGCACACTGACCCGTCAGCGTAACGACGAAGGGGCGACCTCGCTTTCTGACGTGGTGCAGACCGACGCACGTATTGAAGGGGCGCGCGCGCAGCTGATGCAGTATCAGGCCAGCCTCGACAGCGCCCGTGCCACGCTGATGAGCTTTCTCGGCTGGAACAGCCTGAACGCGATCAGCAATGATTTTCCGCAAAAGCTGGCCCGCAGCTGTGACATCGCCGAGCCGGACGATCGTCTGGTTCCGTCTGTCCTTGCCGCCTGGGCCCAGGCCAACGTCGCCCAGGCCAACCTCGACTACGCCGACGCGCAAATGACGCCAACCGTCTCGCTGGAGCCGGAGGTCCGTCACTATCTGAACGATCGCTACGCGGGCAGCGAAACGCGGGATCGCACGCAATATTCCGCCTGGGTGAAGGTGCAAATGCCGCTCTATCAGGGCGGCGGCCTCACCGCCCGGCGTAACGCCGCCGGACACGCGGTGGAAGCGGCGCAGTCGACCATTCAGCGTACCCGTCTTGATGTCCGCCAGAAACTGCTGGAGGCCCGCAGCCAGGTGATGAGCCTGCAAAGCACGCTGCAAATTCAGGGCCGCCAGGAGGCGCTCAGCGCCCGTACCCGCGAGCTTTACCAGCAGCAGTATCTCGATCTCGGCTCGCGCCCGCTGCTGGACGTGCTCAACGCCGAGCAGGAGGTCTATCAGGCACGCTTCACCCAGCAACAGACCCTTGGTCAATTGCACCAGTTACAGCTCAACTGCCTCTACAACACCGGACAATTGCGTCATGCGTTCGATCTTGATAACCGCACCATCCAGACCGTGGAGATCCAGCCATGAAGCAACGCGAAATCCCGCAAGAAGAAACAATGACGGATGAGGCGCTGGCGCAGTGGGCGCAGGCGTTTGGCTTTGTTGCCACACGCTACCGCGTCGCCTGCTCGCCCGGAGCGCTGATTGCGGGCGCCCCCTGGCTGAAAGGCAAACCGATGGTACCTGCCCTGACGCAGCTTGCCCGGGAAGCCGGGTTGACGTTCCAGCTGCTCACGGCCGATCGGCAGTCGATCAACAGTTGGCGCCTGCCGGTGGTGGTGGCGCTGAACGACGGAAAAATTGGCGTGGTCGACAGCTTCGACGGGGAAGACACGCTGGACGTCAGCTTTTTCGACGACAAGATGCATACCAACCGTCTGTCGATGAGCGCGCTGCTGCCCACCATCCGCCACGTTATTGCCCTGCGCCCGCTGGCCGCGCTGAAGGACAGCCGCGTGGATGCCTACATCTCGAAATACCGCCCGGACTGGCTCTACCGGCTGGTGATGCGCGATCTGCGCCCGTACAGTTGGGTGATGCTGGCAGCCTTGTTCATCAACCTGCTCTCCCTCTCCGGCATTGTCTTTTCCATGCAGGTGTATGACCGGGTGATCCCTGCCCAGTCCTACCCGACGCTTTACGTCCTGACCATCGGCGTGCTGATCGCCACCCTGTTTGGTTTTGTGCTGCGCGTGGCGCGCGGTCACATTATGGATCTGCTGGGCAAACGCTCGGATCTGCGGGTCTCAGACCGCGTGTTCGGCCACGCCCTGCGGCTGCGCCACAGCGCCATTCCGCGCTCCACCGGCAGCTTTATCTCCCAGCTGCGCGAGCTGGAGCAGATCCGCGAGATGGTGACCTCTTCCACCATCTCGACCATTGTCGACCTGCCCTTTTTCTTCCTGTTTGTGGTGGTACTGGCGATCATCGCGCCGCAGCTGGCGTGGATCGCCCCGGTCGCGGCGGTGATCATGGTCCTGCCCGGCCTGCTGCTCCAGAAGAAGCTGGCGGAGCTGGCGAAGCAGTCGGCGCATGAATCAACCCTGCGCAACGCGGTGCTGGTGGAGAGCGTGCAGGGGCTGGAGGACATCAAGCTGATGCAGGCGGAGAACCGCTTTTTGCAGCAGTGGAATAGCTATATCCAGATCACCGCCGAATCCGGCCTGCGCACCCGCGAACTGACGCAGAACCTGATCAGCTGGGGGATGACCATCCAGAGCCTGGTCTACGCCGCGGTGATTGTGGTCGGCGCGCCAATGGTGATCGACGGCACCCTGACCACCGGTTCGGTGGTTGCCGCGTCGATGCTGGCCTCCCGGATGATCGCGCCGATGGCGACGCTGTGCGGCGTGCTGGCCCGCTGGCAGCAGGTGAAGGCCGCCAAAGAGGGGCTGGACAGCATTATGCAGTTGCCGACCGAGAACCAGCGCGAAGAGACGCCGATCCGCCAGGACGTCCTGCGCGGACACTATCTTTTCGAACAGGCGCAATTTCGCTATCAACCGGACGATCCGCGCATGGCGCTACGCATTAACCGTCTGGAGATCAAGCCGGGCGAGAAAGTGGCGATCCTCGGACGTAACGGCGCGGGCAAATCGACACTGCTCCAGGCCATGGCGGGCGGGATGGATCTGGCGGCAGGCGAATTGCGGCTTGATAACCTCAGCCTGCCCCATCTCGACGTGGCGGACGTGCGGCGCAACGTCGGCTTTATGACCCAGAACGCGCGGCTGTTTTACGGCACCCTGCGCGAGAACATCACCCTTGGCATGCCACGCGCCACCGACGAAGAAATTTTCGCCGCGCTGGAGTTGACCGGCGCAGCGGGCTTTGTGCAGAAACTGCCCAAAGGGCTGGACTACCCGATCATGGAAAACGGCGTGGGGCTTTCCGGCGGGCAGCGGCAGTCCATTCTGCTGGCGAGGATGCTGCTGCGCGATCCGAATATCGTGCTGATGGATGAACCTACCGCGTCGCTGGATGAGCACACTGAACGGGAGTTTATCCAGCGTCTGGGCGACTGGCTCGGCAACCGTACTTTGATTGTCGCCACCCACCGCGTGCCGGTGCTGGAGCTGGTGGAGCGCGTGGTCGTACTGAAAGAAGGGATGCTGGTGATGGACGCGCCAAAAGCGCAGGCGCTTAACAACAGCCGCATTCAGCAACAGCAGCAGCAGGCAGCAACCGGACGGGAGTGGAAAAATGAAAATCAGTCAGCGTGACGTTGCCGCAATGGACGATCTGGATAACGCGCTTGAATCCGAAAGTGGCTACACCGGCGCGCGTCGAATCGTCATCTTCTCGTTGCTGATGTTTGTGGCTCTGGGCGTCTGGGCATGGTTTGGCGTGCTGGATGAGGTCTCAACCGGCTCGGGGAAAGTGATCCCTAGCTCGCGCGAACAGGTATTACAGTCGCTCGACGGCGGGATCCTCACCGAGCTGAACGTTCATGAGGGCGATCAGGTGCAGGCAGGACAGGTACTGGCGCGACTTGATCCGACGCGTTCCGAATCGAACGTCGGTGAAAGTGCAGCGCGCTACCGCGCGTCACTGGCCTCCAGCGCACGTCTGAATGCCGAGGTGAACGATCTCCCGCTAACGTTCCCGCCTTCGCTGGCAAAATGGCCGGATCTGATTGCCGCCGAAACGCGGCTCTACAACTCCCGCCGTGCGCAGCTGGATGATACCCAACGGGAGCTGCGCGCCGCGTTAGATCTCGCCAATAAAGAGCTGGCGATTACCCAAAGGCTGGTTAAAACCGGGGCCGCCAGCCATGTGGAGGTGCTGCGCCTGCAGCGACAGAAAAGTGACCTGGAGCTGAAGCTCACCGACGTGCGCTCGCAGTATTACGTTCAGGCGCGCGAGGCGTTATCCAAGGCTAACGCGGAAGTGGATATGGTTTCCGCGGTCCTTAAAGGCCGCCAGGATTCCGTCACCCGCCTGACGGTAAAATCCCCGGTGCGCGGGATTGTGAAAAACATCAAAGTCACCACCATCGGCGGCGTGATCCCGCCTAACGGCGAGCTGATGGAGATTGTGCCGGTGGACGATCACCTGCTGATTGAAACCCGCCTCTCGCCGCGCGATATCGCCTTTATCCACCCGAACCAGGAGGCGCTGGTCAAAATCACCGCCTACGATTACGCCATCTACGGCGGTCTGCATGGGGTGGTAGAGACCATTTCACCGGACACCATCCAGGACGAAGCCAAGCCGGAAGTGTTCTATTACAGGGTGTTTATCCGCACCAGCCAGGATTACCTGGTCAATAAAGCGGGCAGGCACTTCTCGATTGTACCGGGCATGATTGCGACAGTGGACATCAAGACCGGCGAGAAAACGGTGCTGGATTATCTGATTAAGCCGTTTAACCGGGCGAAAGAGGCGCTGCGGGAGCGGTAGTCAATCGCCTTACCAGTCCTACACACTAAAGCTAAGGGGAATGCGGTTTTCTCCCTCTCCCTGTGGGAGAGGGTTGGGGTGAGGGCGTCAGACCGCAACACAGAAAAAATTCACCGCCGATAGGGCGTTAAAACGGGCGAAAGCATTCGATATCAGCGCTGAATTCTGGCTGAATCTGCAACAAAATGTGGAAAACCGAGGGATGAGAATCCCCCCCTAACATAACCTCCCCCGCCTTATCTGCTAAAGTAGCCCAAATTCATTTTTCAGGAAGAAATCATGCGCCAACGAACCATTGTCTGCCCCATCATCCAGAACGACGGTGCCTATCTGCTGTGTAAAATGGCCGACGATCGCGGCGTGTTTCCCGGTCAATGGGCCCTCTCCGGCGGCGGAATGGAACCGGGCGAAACCATGGAACAGGCGTTGCGCCGTGAGATCCGCGAAGAGCTGGGCGAAGCGCTGGAGATCGTCTCGGTCACGCCATGGGCTTTTCGCGATGACATCAGGGTAAAAACCTACGCCGATGGCACCACCGAGGAGATTTATATGATCTATCTGATCTTCGACTGCATGAGCGCCAACCGGGACGTCACGTTTAATGAGGAGTTTCAGGAGATCGCCTGGGTTAATCCGGAATCGTTAAAAGATCTGGATCTCAACGAAGCTACCCGCATGACCTTCGCGCAAAAGGGTCTTCTTTAATCGCCCACTGCCCCGGCGTTTTACCGGTCCATGTTCTGAAAACCTCAATGAATGCGCTGACGCTGCTGTAGCCGCAGGACAGCGCAATCCACCCTACCGGCTTCCCCGCCGCCAGCCACTCCATTGCCCGCATGACGCGAGTCAGCTGCCGCCAGTTAACGAAGTTCATTCCGCCCGGCGAAGTGCGGTACGATTATACACCCCAACATACCGCGCAAATTTCCCTAGAAATACGCCGGCAAACACGCCGCCGGAGACGATCGCCAGCGCGCTCATGGCAGGTTGTTGCATCGTCTGAGGCGAAACCGCGCTCATCACCCCCAGCACATACTTCACGCCAAACGCCAGCATCATAAACGGCAGCGCGGTGTAGTCTGCCTGGCGGTAAAGCGTACGCGGCGCATCTGCCCGGGTGATAACCGCCCGCTTAATCAGGAGATACCCCAGCGCGGCACCGGCGAAGATCCCCGCCGTCCACAATGCGACAGTCGCAGGGGTCAACGTGCGATAGACCACCAGATCGTAAATATCCCACACAAGAAAGATCGCCGGGATAATGGCAAGCCTCTCCAGCGTAACGGTGGCGGGCCTGCGGGCTTTGATACCACGGGAGATGAGGAAGATAAACAACACCCACACCCAGGCGGGCGTGTGCGTAACAACACCGATCAGAAATTCAAACATGGAACTCACCATGAACGATCGCGGCCCGTGCCGCCCTGAACGCGTATTGCGCATAACGGCAGGAATGCCATTATGCGCAGGTCTTTTAAAGCGATTTCTTCAGGCGCTGCACCGCCTCTTTCAGCTGCTCATCTGTTGGTGTCACAAACGACATGCGCAGCGTGGTCTGGTCCGGCTCATTGCAGTAGAAAAACTCGCCCGGGACAAATACCACGCCGTTGCTTAACGTCTTTTCCAGCCAGCGGGTGGTATTCATACCGTTGTTCATTTTCGCCCACAGGAACATGCCGCCTTTAGGCTTGTGGAACGACATCACATCACCCAGCTCCGCTTCCAGTTCGGTGGCGAAGGTCTGGTATTTCTGGCGATAAGCTTCGCGGATCATCTTAATCTGCCCGGCCAGGCGACCGGTTTTCAGGTACTCATACGTCATTAACTGCGACAGCGTGCTGGTGTGCAGATCGGTGGTTTGCTTAAGGTTCACCACCGCACGCTTCAGCCACTCCGGCACCAGCACCCACCCTACGCGGGTGCCCGGCGCGAGTATTTTAGAGAAGGTTGAGGTGTAGACCACGTTCTCTTCGTTACCGATATCTTTGGCATGGGCAATTAACGGGCGGAAGACCTCATCGGTGTAGTTAATTTCGCTGTACGGGTCGTCTTCAATAATGACGAAATCATAGCGTTTCGATAATTCCACCAGATGTTTACGACGCGCTTCAGAGAGCGTCACGCCGCCCGGGTTACCAAAGGTCGGGACGATATAAACCGCTTTGATGGTTTTCTTTGCCACCAGCGCCTCAAGTTCGTCGACCTTCATGCCGTCGCCGTCGGTGCCGACGGACTCAAAATTCGCCTGCGCCAGGCCGAAAACCTGCAGCGCGGCAAGATAGGTTGGACGCTCGACGACGACGGTATCGCCTGGGTTAATTAATGCACGCGCCAGCACGTCGAGAGACTGCTGCGAACCGGACGTCACCACCACGTCATCGGCTTTACAGGCAATGCCACGTCCTTCACAGATGCGTTGGATCTCTTCCCGCAGTCCCGGAAAACCTTCGGTCAGACCATACTGAAACGCCTCGCCAAAATGTTGCGATAAGACGGCATCCGCGGCTATTTTAAGCCCTTCGTGATCGAACAAATCGGGGTTCGGAATCCCTCCGCCCAGCGAAATCACGCCAGCCATTTTGCTATGTTTTAATAATTCACGGATGGCAGATGATTGCAGGCCCTGCGCGCTGCTGGCGAGTTTGTTTGCAGACATTCTTTGATTACCTTCTTTTTTTATATTGTGCCCAATCTTAGCAGAATATGAGCGATAAATTCCGTTAGCTTCGGAAGAGGACGTAAATCCTGGCGCCACAATAAATGCACCGGCCTCGGCGCGGGGGTGAACGGCTCCAGTACCCGAATCAGCCTGCCGCTTGCCAGCTCTTCCGCCACCAGCACTTCCGGTTGTAGCAACAGCCCCGCCCCTGCGCGTGCCGCCATACGCAGGCCATAGCCGTCGTTACATCTTAAGATGGCATCACGCTTCCAGCGTACTTCCCCTTCCACGCCCGGTAGCCGCCACTCGTTACGCGCGGTCCATACCGTGTGCGAAAGACACAGATGATCCACCAGATCGGCAGGCGTTTGCGGCGTACCGTGTCGCGCTAAATAGTCCGGTGCGGCGCAGATCACCATGTTGTAGGGGCACAAATATTTCGCCACCAGATCGTCATTGCGAATATCACCAATGCGAATGGCCAAATCGACCCCCTCCTCCACCAAATCGACCATTCGGTTAGTCAGATCCAGTTCGATGCGCACCTGCGGGTAACGTTGTAAAAAGGTGGCGGTGAGCGGGGCGATCACGCAGCCGCCAAACGATGTAGGCGCCGTGACGCGCAGGGTTCCGGCCGGTGTGGCACGCAGGCGTTCAACCGCGTTTTCGGCGATTGAGACCTGCTCCAGCACCCGTCTGGCTTCTTCAAAATAGACGCGGCCCGCATCCGTCAGGCTCTGACGACGCGTGTTACGCTCAAGCAGGCGGGTGCCAAGCTGGGACTCCAGCAACGCAATATACTTTCCCACCATGACCGCCGACATCTCAAGGCGGGAGGCCGCGCCGGTAAAGCTGCCGCTTTCTACCACCGCGATAAACGTCTCCATGCCGCGAAGCTTATCCATATTCCGAACCTCTGGTTAGCAATCTTCTAACTTTAGCCCAGTTTATCTGACTTTTTATTTATTAAAGAATGAAGGCTCACACATAAGGAGTCTGCTATGAAAATCGTGATTATTGGTGCCAGTGGTACGGTCGGTCAGGCAGTAACAGAAGCGCTAAGCCGCCGTCATGAGGTGATCCGCGTGGGTCGTACCCAGGGCGACTATCAGGTGGATATCACCTCGCAGGAGAGCGTGCAGGCGCTGTTCGAGAAAATTGGCCGGGTGGATGCCATTGTCTCCGCCAGCGGTGGCCTCTACTTTGGCCCGCTTGCGACCATGAAAGACAGCGACTTTAATCAGGGCCTGCAGGATAAACTTCTGGGGCAGGTGCGCCTTGCGCTAACCGGCCAGCACTATCTGAACGAAGGGGGCTCTATCACCCTGATTAGCGGCATTGTGGCGCACGAGCCGATTGCCCAGGGAGTAAACGCCACCACCGTGAATGCCGCACTGGAAGGGTTTGTTCGCGCCGCAGCCTGTGAGCTGCCGCGCGGGATCCGCATTAACCTGATTAGCCCGACGGTCCTGACGGAATCCGCTGAAGCGTACGACGGTTTCTTCCCCGGCTTTGAGAGCGTCCCCGCTGCAACCGTGGCGCAGGCCTATCGCCGCAGCGTGGAAGGGGTACAGAGCGGTCGGGTGTATAAGGTTGGTTACTGAGCCTTACGGGCGGCGATCAGCACCAGCATCGGGCGCTCTGCCTCTTCGGCCAGCGCGGGCCAGGCCGCAATTTGCCCCTGCGTTGGCCCCCATTCGTTGACTTCGCTTATCGTTAATCCGGCCTTGATCAGCGCGTTGAGCGTGGTGCCCAGCGTACGGTGATACTTGATGACCCCGTCCGCCAGCCAGTTGCTGACGCGCTGGCTCTCGTCCTGATAATGATTCACGCCCCAGAACCGCTCGCCGTTGTCGTCGGTCAGCCAGCCCTGGCGGGTGGCGCAGGTGTAAATGGGGTGCTCCATCGAGAAGACCAGGCTGCCACCGGGTTTAAGCGCGCGCTGAACGTTGGCGAATAACGTATCCAGTTCCGGCAGGTAGTGCAGTGCCAGCGAGCTGTAGACCAGGTCGAGGCTGTTATCTTTGAGCGCCAGCGACTCCAGATCGCTACGCTGATAATGAATCTGTGGGTCAGCGGTAAGCTCCGCAGCCCGGGCGAGCATCTTTTCTGAGATATCAACACCCGTGATGTCAGATGCACCCAGTTCGCGCGCCGCGCGACAAAACCAGCCGTAGCCGCAGCCGAGATCGATAACCGATTTGCCGGTTAAATCGGGCAGCATGCTTTTTAGCGAAGGCCACTCCGGCGCACCGTCCAGCCCCTGCACCGAGCGCGGAAGCTGAGCGTAGCCTTCGAAAAACGCCGGGTTGTCGTAGATATTTTGTGCCATGGCAGATCCCTCTTTAAGAATGTGACTCCCAGTATAAAACATTGCCGGGTGGCGCTGCGCTTACCCGGCCTACGATTTGAGGGTTTCAGTAGGCCGGGTAAGGCGAAGCCGTCACCCGGCTCGCCTCTAGCCCACAGTACCCCAGACCAGATTTCCCTTATGGAACGTCGCGGTACGCGGTGAAATCCGCGCCACGGCTTCGGCGGAGCACGAGGCATCCACCAGCACAAAGCTGGCGTCGTCCTGCGCTTTCGGCCACACCCGTTCGCCTTTGTCGTTCAGCGGCAGAACGTCACCGGTCGCGATACCGAGCGCCCGGGAGAGCGTCTGCTCGTTCGGGCGAATGTACAGCTGCGCGTAAAGATTGGCTTTTTCCAGCATATCTCCCAGGCCGTACGGCGACCAGTGGTCGATCACGCTGTCGGTGCCGGTCATGACAAACACGCCCTTATCACGCAGCTGTTTCAGCGGCATATGGAGGGTACCAATCGGCACGGTAGAGGCGATGGTCACCTGCTGCGCCGCCATACGGGTCGCAATCGCATCCACCTCCTGCTCGTTAAGCGTCGCCAGCGCGAAGGCGTGGCTGATAGTCAGCTTGCCCTTCAGCTCCGGCGTTTTCTCCACCGTTTCCACCATGTAATTCACCGCCGCCACGCCCGCCGGGCTGGTTTCATGCAGGTGAATATCCACCCCTTTGTCGTAATCCAGCGCTATCTGGAACATCAGATCGAGAGATTTCTCCATCGCGCCGTCGACGTTCGTCGGGTCCAGCCCGCCCACGTAGTGCGCACCGGCCTGCATCGCGTCGCGCATCAGTTTTTCAGAATGGGAAAGCAGCAGTCCGTGCTGTGGAAACGCGACAATTTCACAGTCAAAGCCAGGCTGGCGGCGCGATAACACCGCCTGCAGATTTTCCAGGTTTTTCAGGCCGGAAACCGGCTCAATGTTGCAGTGGCTGCGGGCGATGGTGGAACCTTTCGACTGGATCAGGTCGATAAGTGCCTCCGCGCGTTCCTGGGTGTAGGGCTGCAGTTCCGGCAGCAGCTTCTGCTCAAGGCGGATCATGTCCTGAATCGTGGTCCCCGCCGGGCGGTTCAGGGAGCGCCACGGACCGCCGTAGAAGGTTTTATCCAGATGGATGTGCATGTCGCGCATCGCCGGGAGCATCAGCTTTTTACCTGCGTCATAGTGAGGCAGAGACGCGTCGGCGTGGCTAATGTTATCGCGCAGGGCGACGATCTTGCCGTCTTTAATCTCCAGCGTTTTCAGCTCGGTGCGAGTGCTCGTCGCCACGCTGCCGTCGAAAGTAAACCCGGCTTCGAGCAGCACGTTGTCCAGATAGTAATGCTTCGCGGTGATGTTCATCGGTTTACCGGTCTCGCAGGCGGGCTTTGCGGTATCCGCAGCATACGCGACGGAGCCGGTGGCACCAAACAGCGCGCAGGCGGTGACCATTTTGCCGCTCTGGCTGATAAATTCGCGGCGGCTTTTATTATCATTCATCTTATTTTCCTTCATTGACAATATGGGTACCGGTTTCCCCGCGCAGTGCCGCGGGCAGGCAGTCCGGGGAGGTGATAATCACTCGCCTGCCGCCGTGGTGTAAAAATTCCAGCGAGGCCACGATTTTGGGCAACATGCTCCCTGCCGGGAAATGGCCTTCCTCCATGTAGCGCGTCATCTGCGCCACGTTGACGGTATCCAGCGCCTGCTGGTTCGGCTTGCCGAAGTGAATGCACACCTTCTCCACGCCGGTGGTGATGACCAGCACGTCGGCGCGGATCTCCCGTGCCAGCAGCGCGGTGGAGAGATCTTTATCTATTACCGCGTCGACGCTGCGGTAGTCGCCCTGCTCCGAGCGCACGACGGGAATTCCTCCACCGCCCGCGCCGATCACCACAAAACCTTTTTGCGTCAGCGCCTTGATGGCATCTGCCTCTACGATGCGCAGCGGCTGCGGCGAGGCCACGACGCGGCGATAGCCGCGGCCTGAATCCTCGACAAAATGCCAGTCCGGGTGCGCCTGCTGCAGATCATTGCGCTGCGCCTCGCTGAAGAAAGCGCCAATCGGTTTCGTCGGGTGCGTAAAGCCGGGATCGTCTTTATCCACTTCGACCTGGGTGACGACCGTGACCGCTTTTTGCTCCCCGCGTCCCGCCAGGCGGTTATTAAGTGCCTGCTGGATCAGGTAGCCGATTCCGCCCTGGGTATCCGCGACGCAGTTTGCCAGCGGCGTCAGAGGGAGCCCTTCCCGTTCGTGAGCGATTTCGGCCCGGCGCAGATCCAGCCCCACCTGGGGACCGTTGCCGTGGGTGAGTACGATGTCATAGTCGGAGGCCAGCATCTCGAGCACGGACTCTGCCACCGCTTTGACCGCCTGCGCCTGATGCTCAACCGACTGGCTGGCGTTGTCTTTGATAATGCTGTTGCCGCCGATGGCGACGACCATAAGCTCTTTCATACGTTTTCCTTCGCAACGGTACCAGTCGCAGCGCTCGCCGCTTCGCGGCTATCCAGCACATGCTTCACCACAAACATGCCGCCCATCATCAGGTAGGCCGTAACGAACATCAGGGAACTGCCTTCGGCAAAGCCCACCACCGGGGCGTGGATCACCCCAAACAGTGCCAGCAGCGCCCCACCCGCGGCCGCAACGGCCCCGCGCAGCGGCTTGTTGATGATGGCGAAGATAGCGATACAGCCCCACAGCATGCTGGCAAGCGGCGCGCCGTTGCCGAGATGCATCAACCCTTCGTAGTAAATCCCTTTGCTGTGCAGCACGTCGGTGCCGATTTTCGCTGCGCTGGTCCCTGCCGCATTCATCACGCTGTTCATCATGGTGAGCGCCCAGTTGGCGATCCACGGGAACAGGCAGATGAAGATGACGGGCACCTCCACTTTCGGCGTTTCCCGCACCACCTGGTTGGCGGTAACGACGCCGATAAACACCAGAATGGGCACGATGGCAGTCATCGGAATGATGGCGAGCATAAATGCCCCCAGCCCGAACAGCGGCACGATGAACATGGTCACCCCGGAAGCCAGCGTGTAGCCAATGCTGGCCCCCATCGCTTTCCAGCCCGGGTGGCCGACGTAGACCGTGACCGGGAACGGGTTACCCATCAGGCAGCCCAGCATCGACGCCAGACCGTTCGCCAGCATCACCTTACGGGTCGGGTACTCATCCCCCGCCGCGTGGGCGCTTTCGATGTTCTCCAGGTCAAAGATATAGTTCGCCAGCCCCAGCGGCACGGCGGATGCCAGATACGGTAGCGCGTGCGGCAGCCCCTGCATAAAGCTGTCGACGTGCACTTCCGGCGGGTTAAAGCCGAAGGATGACATAGACGCCTTAATGGCTTCCGGGCTTTGCAGCCCCGAGATCCACGCTAATGCCGTACCGGCAATCAGCAACAGCAGACCGGTCGGGATTTTGGCGAAAATCGGCTTTTTGCCGAACCAGTTGATAAAAATCAGCAGCAGTACGATGAATGACACGGTCGGCGCTTCAAACGCCTGGAGCATCGGGTTCATCGCCAGCAGCAGCAGGCCTAAACCGGAGAGACACGACAGCAGCACGGTGCGCGGGATCATCTTGCGGATGGTCTCCCCGAGGAACGAACCGCCCGCGAGGATCATTGCTTCCACAAAGCACCACACCAGACCGATCTGAATCGCGAAATCCGCATCCCCGGTCTGCTGGTAGACTGGCATGAGGACCAGGAAGGTCACGGTAAAAATCGACGGCGCGCTCGGGCCGGACGGCAGCGCCGTCACGTCCGTGCGCCCGGTGGCACGGGCCATCTGCAGGCCAAACCAGGCATAACAGATGCTCGCCACCAGCACCGCCAGCCCGAAGGCTGGCGCGATGCGTCCATAAACAATCTCCTTCGGGATGCCGACGACAAAAATGAGCAGCCCCATCATGGTCAGCAAATTGGTCAGGTTGTTGGTCATCAACCCGAAATAAGCCGCCCAGTCACCTCTTTTCCACTCCAGTTTCATGTTTTTCATGGATACATGCCTTATAAAACGTAGCGATCGCGGAAGGTCAACAGCGCCTTTTCAAAACAGCTGAACGGCGGGTGAACGATGCCCGCCCCAATCATGCCGATACCGGCGTCCTTGTGGGCAATGGCGGTATTAATGACCGGCAAAATGCCGCTGCCTGCCACTTTGGTGATGTCGATGGCAGTCGGGATGCCCATAAAAGAGAGCAGCGGAATGGTGACGTTCGGGTTTTCGCCGAGGGTGATTTCGCGCATCTGGCGGGAGAAGTCGATGGCTTCTTCCACCGTGCCGCCCACCAGCGCCACAATCGCCGGCGCCGTCGCCATGGCAAAACCGCCGATGCCGTAGGTTTCCGTAATTGCGCTGTCGCCGATATCCAGCCCGGAGTCTTCCGGCTTATAGCCCGCAAACATCGGGCCAATGACCTGCTGCGCCGGGCCGGTGAACCATTGCCCCGGCAGGCCGGAGATGCGCAGACCGAACTCGTAGCCGTTGCGCGCCATGGTGGTGACAACGGTGCTGTACTCAATGCCGTGGGCGGCGTCCAGCGCGGCTTTGCACATTGCCATCCACGTCGGGCCGGAGAAGTAGTCGCTGCTGGCGACAAACTCGAACACCTCACGCTGCTGCTCAACAGGATAACCCGCCTGGATCAGACCCGGCGTCAGGGCCTGGATCAGCAGCGTAGTGCCCGCGTTGTTGCGGTTGTGGCACTCGTCGCCCATGTGCAGCGCCTGGGCCAGCATCAGACGAAGATCGATTTCACCGACGATCTTCATCGCGTCGCGCAGCATCGGGCCGAGCACGTCGCGCATCCAGTTCAGGCGGTCAATCACGCTCTGGTCGTTGGCGCCCATGCGCAGGATCTTCGCCATCTGCTCGCTGAGGTTGGTGAACGCGCGGTTGCCGTAGGTTTTGTTCTCAACGATGTGCATAAACATCGACGCGGAGGTGACGCCCGCCATCGAGCCCACGCAGTCGTGCTCGTGGCACGGCGAGAAGGTGATTTCCCCTGAAGCGGCGAGCCTTGCAGCCTCCTCCAGATCCGCCGCCAGCCCCTCGAACACCAGCGCGCCGGTGACCGCCCCTTTCATCGCCCCGCACATGTTTTCCCACGAGACAGGCGGACCGGCGTGCAGGATGGTGGTGCGGGTCATGCGCGGCACGACGTTAATCGCCTGGTCATAGCCCACCAGCACCGGGTGGGACTGAATAATGCGCTCAAGCGCGATGTGGTTAGCGGCGGCAATTTTCTCCGCCAGCGATTTTTCGGCCAGTTGATCGAGCGCCTCAACGATCTGTATGTTGCCCTGCCCTGGCGGCGTCCAGTCGAGCTGGGTCACGGGAACGTGCTGTTTTTTGAGGTCGTCGCTGAACATCGCGATACCGATGTTAATCACGTTCAGCGGCTGGTTAAATAAGGTGGTCATTATGCGTTCTCCCCTTTGCAGACAAATTCGCGAGCCAGTAATCCGGTATTGGTGCTGCTGCTGGCCCAGATGACGCCCGCATCGGTCAGGAGCTGGCACTGCTGAGCAAGCTTCTGCGGATCCTGGTCGGTACCGAGCACATAGCCTAAGATCGCCAGCGGACGGCTGTCGGCCTTCGCGATCGCCTGCGCCTCTTTGATCGCGTCGAGCATCACGCCAACCGGATCCTCATGCGCGCCAAACCCGAGCACAAAATCCATCACGATGACCCCCACCTGCGGATCGCACGCCTCCTGCAGCAGGCGGCTGATGCGGTTGGTCGGGTCGATCATCGGGTGCGGTTTGCCGTTGGTGAAATCGTCATCGCCAAAGTCGAGGAAGGTATGGGCCTGGCTGACGTTGATGTCGCTCAGACGCTTCGCCGGATCCGGCTGGATGTTGCTGTAGACGTCGTCGTACTTCTCCAACGCCGCAAACATCGCTTCGTCGCACAGGGTCCCACCGCAGAAGAGCCCACGAATGTATTTTTGCTGCGGGGTCAGGCGGGCGCGCACCTCTTCAATCAGCGGCCAGTTGAGCGGGTGCAAATCCAGAGACGCTTTGTCGATGCCGGTAAGGAGTACCGCTTTCAGGGCTGCCTCTTTGGTGGCTCGGGCAAACTGCAGACCGTCTTCATCAGCGGGCGGTACGTTGCGGCCGAGGAAACACACGACGACGGGCTTGAGGCAGGCGCGGGCGCGGGCGAGGACTTTTTCAGCCACCGCGGGTGCGGGTGGCTTGGAGATGAGGGCAATCACCTGGGTGCCTTCATCGGCCTCCAGCATGTCGATGGCGTCGAGCATCATCAGGCCGCCGATTTTCTCGCTGAGATCGCGCCCGCCGGTGCCAATCAGCTGCGACACACCGCCGCCGAATTCATGAATGCGCACGCTGAGTTCCTGGCTGCCGGTCCCGGAAGCGCCGACAATCCCAATCGTCCCGCGACGTACCGCGTTAGCGAAGCACAGCCCCGCGCCGTTGATAATGGCGGTGCCGCAGTCCGGCCCCATCATCAGCAGCCCTTTCTGGTGGGCCAGCTGCTTCAGCGCCAGCTCGTCATCGAGCGACACGTTATCGGAAAAGAGCATGACGTTAAGATCGTTTTCCAGCGCCTGACGTGCTTCGCGGGCGGCGAAGGTGCCGTTGACGGAGATCACCGCAAGATTGCTGTCCGGGCGATGGGTTTTGGCGCTGGCAATCGTGGCGTAGCGCGCTTCGTGGGAGCCTGCACGCTCTTTGCGCGTAAATAACGCTTCGATGGCCGCCAGCGTTTCATCATTCGCCGCATCGCCTTTAATAACGATCATCAGATCGCCGTTTTTCGCGTTTTCTAATTCCGGCGTCAGCAGTCCAAGGTTTTTTAATACGCCTTTATTCATCTCCGTCGCCATCGCCACAAAGGCCTGTTCAACTCCCGGCAATTTATTGGCTTTTGTGGAAACGGACATTAATGAGACGGAGTCAAAATAAGTGTTCTTTTTAATCACGATTTTTGTGGGCATTATTTTCTCCTGAAAGCGGATAAAAGGGGGGCCGCCGTCGTGCAAAATGCACGTCGGTAAAAATGCTTTTTTATTAAGCGGCCAGCCGGAACAGGCTGACCGTCGTTTTTACGCGCCGGCCGCCAGCAGCAGGTCGGCGATCGCGTGGTAGCCTTTTTCCCGCGCCAGCTCGAGCGGGGTTTTACCGTATTTATCGGTCATGTGCGGGTTCGCGCCGTTATCCAGTAACAGCTTCACAATTTCCTGCTGTTTCTCGCCGCCGTCATTCAACACGATGGCCTCCAGCAGCGGCGTCCAGCCGACAAAGTTGGTGTGGTTGACGTTAATATCGGTTTTTGCCAACAGCTCGCGCACAATTTCAACGTGGCCTTTCTCACTGGCCGGGGTAATCCCCACGCCACCGAAGCGCGTCAGGCGATCCAGGTCCGGATTTGCCGGAAGAACGATGCGCAGTAACGTTAAATCATTGGTAAGGCAGCTAATCAGGAAGGGGTTAAAACAGGTCTGGTCCTGTTTATCAATATCCGCACCGGCTGCAATTAAAAATTCCACACAGGCATAATGCTTTTTCAGGCTGGCAATAATAATGGCGGTTCTTTTCTGGCGGTTGGTGGCGTTAATATCGACGCCTTTCTCCAGACAGGCTTTTAGCGCGTCGACGTTCCCCTCTTCTGCCGCCAGCAGAAATTCCGTCACCAGTGCAGTTGCAGACATATTCAGACTCCCTATGTTTCATTTCTGATGACCTGAGAATAGCAACAGCCTGGTGATAAAAGAATCCGCTTAAAATTCATTCATCGACAGGCAATTCATTGTTGAGTTAAATTCAACGGTTCAGCTAAAACGTGCGTCTGTGCAACCTTTTTCTTATGTTTTACCGCTTTTTAGCGCCTCAGGCTGCATTATCCTTATGGCTGAAAAAGCCTTGTACCGCGCGGCCCTGAGCAAATAGTCAGAACTGTGACCGGCTTCAAATGTGATGTAACAGCGCTGTTAAAATATGTTCAAAACTGATGGCAACCAGGAGCCGTAATATGAATTCCATCTTTACCGAAGAGAACCTGCTGGCCTTCACCACTGCGGCACGTTTTGGCAGTTTCAGCAAAGCCGCCGCCGAGCTGGGCGTGACCACCTCGGCCATCAGTTACACCATTAAACGCATGGAGACCGGGCTGGACGTGGTGCTGTTTGTGCGTAACACGCGCAGCATTGAGCTGACCGAATCTGGCTTTTACTTTTACCGCAAGGCAACCGACCTGCTGAACGACTTTCACGCCATCAAGCGCGGAATTGATACCATTTCGCAGGGCATTGAGGCGCGGGTGCGTATCTGTATCAATCAGCTTTTGTATACTCCACGCCATACTGCACGCCTGCTGCAGGTGCTGAAAAAGCAGTTTCCCACCTGCCAGATCACGGTGACCACCGAGGTGTATAACGGCGTCTGGGATTCCATCATCAACAACCAGGCCAATATCGCGATTGGTGCGCCGGACACCCTGCTCGACGGCGGCGGCATTGATTACACCGAGATTGGCGCCATCCGCTGGGTATTTGCTATCGCACCGGAACATCCGCTGGCCTTTGTCCCCGAGCCGATTGCGGAGAGCCAGCTGCGGCTATATCCCAACATCATGGTGGAAGATACCGCGCACACCATTAATAAGAAGGTCGGCTGGCTGCTGCACGGGCAGGAGGCGATTCTGGTGCCGGATTTCAACACCAAGTGCCAGTGTCAGATTCTGGGAGAAGGGATTGGCTTTTTGCCGGAATACATGGCCCGCGAGGCGGTAGAAGACGGGCTACTGGTCACCCGACGCATCAACAATCCGCGTCAGGATTCCCGCATGCTGCTTGCCACACAACATGCGGCGACCGGCCAGGTCACTCGCTGGATCAAACAACAGTTTGGTCCAGCGGGCGTGCTGACGAACATCTATAGCGATTTACTCTGGCGGGCTTAGCTTTTGGTTTGAACCCAAAACGCGTGGATAAGACCGGGAATGTAACCCAGCAAGGTCAAAAGAATATTCAGGATAAACGCCCAGCCAAACCCCTTACCGAGCAGCACGCCCAGCGGAGGAAGAATAATCGTAAAGACAATACGCCAAAAACCCATAAGCACTCCGTAAAAGCTAACCAGTTGAAAATAAATAAGAGTATGACTCTAAGCGTAGCCAGTTTATCGGCTTCTGCCATCCAGACCCGTCCCATTTACCCTCTTTTACGCTTTTGGCAGTGGTGTAACGCACCGGAATAGTTTAGCATTTACTTAATTAAGGAAACGCTAAACTAAAATGACTGAACTTGAACAACTCCAGGCCAGCGCTGAGCAGGCCGCCGCCCTGTTGAAAGCGATGAGTAATCCACGTCGGCTGCTGATCCTCTGCACATTATGCGGAGCTCCCGGCACCCGTGCGGGCGACCTGGCGCGTGCCACCGGGCTGAGTCCTTCCGCCACGTCGCAGCATCTGGCGCGTATGCGTGAGGAAGGGCTTATCGACAGCACCCGGGAGGCGCAGCGCATTCTTTATTTCATTAAAAACGATGCGGTGCTTCAGCTCATCAGCACCCTGAAAACCCTTTATTGTCCGTAAGGAGTCGCCATGTCACTTCCGCTGATTACACCGCAACAGGCCAAAGCCCGCGTAGCCGAGGGCGCCAGACTCATAGATATTCGTGATACCGACGAATATGCCCGCGAGCATATTTCCGGGGCAGAGTCAGTACCGCTAGCCACCTTACCCGGCGGACTTAACGCACGGGCGGGTGAAATAGTGCTTTTTCACTGTCAGTCCGGTGCCAGGACGTCCGGGAATGCTGACCGCCTGGCCCAGGCGGCGTCACCCGCTCAGGCATTTGTGGTCGAGGGGGGCATTCAGGGCTGGAAGCAGGCCGGGCTGCTGACCGTTGAAGATAAATCCCAGCCTCTCCCGCTGATGCGTCAGGTGCAAATCGCGGCCGGGCTGTTGATTCTCTGCGGCGTGGTGCTGGGCTATAGCGTCTCCAGCGGCTTTTTCCTGCTCAGCGGTTTTGTGGGCGCCGGGCTGCTGTTCGCCGGTGTAACGGGATTTTGCGGTATGGCGAGACTGCTCAAGGTGATGCCATGGAACCGGCGTACCTCATAAGCAGTAATCTGTGAAAGTCACTGTACCCGGCGTCATACGTGGGCTAAGGTGAAGATCGCTTAAACGATGAGGAGGTAATATGTTTTCTGTCGGTGATTATGTGCAACCGCGTAAAGGCGGCCCGAAGCTGAAAGTGCTTGAAGTGAATGGTGAAAGCGTTGTGGCGGTTCAGGCCAGTAATGAACAAGGCGAAAAATATACCCTGAAAGCGGCCGATCTGGCGCCGTATAGTGAAGAAGGTGATTTCGGCGTCTGCTGAACAGACAACCGGGCGGCGATTACCGCCCGGCTCACGCATTAGATCAGAAAATCATCCAGCGATTTACCCTCTGCCAGCGCGCTGGCAATAGGCTTCGGCGTGCGGCCCTGGCCGGTCCACGTTTTCTCTTCACCGTTCTGATCAATAAAGCGATATTTCGCTTCACGCGGTTTACGCTTTTTAGTCGGTTTACCCGTCTGCGCCAGCTCGGAACCCAGCAGATCGGTCGGTGAAATACCATCGGCTTTCATCAGCTCCAGCAGGGCATTAATTTTCTCCTGCTGCTCAGCACGCTGCTGCTCTAATTCCGCCAGCTCACTGCGTTTCTCTTCAGTAACGACCCTGACCTTTTCCAGCATTTCCTCAAGAACGTCCAGGGATAATTCACGCGCCATCGCGCGCAGGGTTCGGATATTATTAAGATTCTGTAACGTCAAAGACATATTATTTGAAAACCTTTTCTTTGGGGTAAATAGATAAATCACCCACAGAATAATTCATTTCGACCAGAATATCTACCCAAGGGTCCGCAGGGGCATCAGTGTAAATATATTTAAATATTAACGTTAATAATAACGCAGGATGCCGGCGAGCCTGGCGCGAATCTAATCACCACATCAATATAAATGGTCAACTTTAATTCAAATTACAGCATACTGCGCCGCCATCCAGACAAGGATGACTCACCCTGGCCGCCTCGAAAATCAAGTCTTTGTTTTTTATGAAAAAGCACCTTAACAAGACAGATTATAACGAGCAGAACAAAAAACACTCAATTTTAGAGAATTTTGTGGACAAAAGGCGATTAAATAAAAATTAATCACTAGTTGTTAGTTCAAACACAGATAGATACGCTATACACGACAAACAAAGCAACCTAAAGCACTAATCGCCGAAGGGAAATCGTTTCAACTGTGTTTTTCTCAAGGAGTTCAGACATGTTCTCGCCGCAATCTCGCCTGCGCCATGCTGTGGCGGATACTTTTGCGATGGTTGTTTACTGTTCCGTCGTGAACATGCTGATTGAAATATTCCTCTCAGGAATGACCTTTGAGCAGTCACTTTCTTCGCGTCTGGTGGCTATCCCGGTCAACATTATTATCGCATGGCCATACGGGTTATACCGCGATGCGGTCATGCGTTTCGCTCGTCGTATCAGCCCCGCAGGCTGGGTAAAAAACCTGGCGGACGTGCTGGCTTATGTGACGTTCCAGTCTCCGGTATATGTGGCTATTCTGTTAACCGTGGGCGCAGACTGGCATCAGATCGTCGCGGCGGTCAGTTCGAATATCGTTATTTCGATGTTGATGGGCGCCGTATACGGCTATTTCCTCGACTACTGCCGCCGTCTGTTCAAAGTCAGTCAGTACAGCCAGGCGAAAGCGTGATGTGAAGCGACTGGCGAATGCCAGTCGCCAGTTTACTGTACGTCGCCAAACAGTCCCTTCAGAAACCGCTCCAGCGCCATGCGCGAACTGAAGCCATGCGGAATACCATAATGCTCATGCGTTTCTCCGCCTAAATAGAGCGGGAATTGCTGATAATGATCGCAGGTTTTAATATCCGAGGCAGGCTCAGCAAATGACAGACTTCTGTCTTTCAGCGTCGGGTGAATAATGAGAGCAGTACGTCCCATTCTGGCTTCACGATTAACATACACATAATTCTCACCGCGGCGATATCCATACGCTTTTGACGTCACCTCATCCATGGTGAATCCCTCTTTTTCAAGAACGCGTGCCACCTCGTCAGGTCGTAAATACATATCTTTTCCTCGTTATCTTTTCCTGCCCGGCAACCTTACAGTATTCAGCATTAGCAGGGCTTTCAGAATAGTCCATAAACTGCCGGATAACGCGTGACGCGCTTCAGATATTAAATTTCTGAACTAAACTGATCGGGAACGCAAATTTACGGAGGATCGTATGTTTAACAGACCGAACCGAAACGATATTAACGACGACGCGCAGGATATTCGTAATGATGTCAGCCAATTAGCGGACACGCTGGAAGAGGTGCTGAAGTCCTGGGGGTCTGACGCGAAGGACGAAGCGGATGCCGCAAAACGTAAGGCTCAGTCTCTGCTCCGTGAAACCCGCGCCAGAATGAACGGACGTTCACGCGCCACGCAGGCTGCCTGCGACATGGCAAACTGTGCAACGACCTTCGTACGTGAAAAGCCACTGTGTACGCTGGGAACGGTCGCAGCGGTCGGCATCTTTGTCGGCGCCCTGCTCAGCCTGCGAAAATAAGTGCGGCTTCTCATCAGCCCCGGTGGCCTCAGGCGCCGGGGCTTTTCTTTGCCTTATCCTTTGAAAAACCCGTGCAGCCCGCCCTGCCCCGCTGAGCTCATCACCAGGGCAACATCAATCTGAATTTCCCATATCTTGTATGGTTGAAACTTAAGATAACTACATCTAGTATTCCCTTTAGCAAGACACACACAACCTGACGCGATGATTCGCGCCGCTCTCTCATTTTAAATGGAAATACGAATCATGAGCATTATTATTTACACTCGTAACAATTGTGTTCAGTGCCATGCCACCAAACGGGCGATGGAAAGCCGTGGAATGGTTTTTGAGATGGTGAATATCGACCAGCAGCCTGAGGCCGCTGAGACCCTGCGGGCGCAGGGATTCCGTCAGCTCCCGGTGGTCATTGCCGGTGAAACCCGGTGGTCCGGCTTTCGCCCGGACATGATTAACCGTCTAAGCGCCCAGGCCGCCAGCGCATGAGTGGGCTGGTCTACTTCTCCAGCAGCTCGGAAAACACGCTTCGCTTTATCGAGCGCGTCGGGCTGCCTGCGGTGCGTATTCCGCTTAATGAACGGGAACGTATTCAGGTAGACGAACCTTACATTCTGGTGGTGCCCAGCTATGGCGGTGGCGGTACGGCAGGCGCCGTGCCTCGCCAGGTGATCCGCTTTCTTAACGATCCGCATAACCGCAGGCTTATCCGTGGCGTGATCGCGGCAGGCAATCGTAATTTCGGCGATGCCTTTGGCCGCGCCGGGGATGTCATCTCTCAAAAATGCGGCGTGCCGTATCTCTATCGCTTCGAACTGATGGGGACACAGCAGGACGTAGAAAATGTGCGAAAAGGAGTGAACGAATTTTGGCAACGACAACCGCAGAACGGATAATCCAGGCAGCACCTGATTACCACGCATTAAACGCAATGCTTAACCTCTATGATCGGGAGGGGCGCATTCAGTTTGGCAAAGATCATGAGGCGGTGGAGGCCTTTTTCGCCGCCCACGTCCGTCCAAACAGCGTCGTTTTTGGCAGCCAGCAGGAACGCCTCGACTTTCTGGTTAAAGAGGGCTATTACGAGGAGCGCGTGCTGACCCGCTACGACCGCGCCTTCGTGGTGAAGCTTTTCGAGCGCGCGCATGCGAGCGGTTTTCGTTTCCAGACCTTCCTCGGCGCGTGGAAGTATTACACCAGCTACACCCTGAAAACCTTCGACGGTAAACGCTACCTGGAGCATTTTGAAGATCGCGTCGTGATGGTGGCGCTGACCCTTGCCCAGGGCGATGAAGCGTTGGCTGAACGGCTGATGGAGGAGATCCTCGCCGGACGCTTCCAGCCCGCCACGCCAACGTTTCTCAACTGCGGTAAGGCCCAGCGCGGCGAGCTGGTCTCCTGCTTCCTGCTGCGCATCGAAGACAATATGGAGTCGATTGGCCGTGCGGTAAACTCGGCGCTTCAGCTTTCCAAACGCGGCGGCGGCGTGGCGTTTCTGCTCTCGAACCTGCGTGAAGCGGGCGCGCCGATCAAGCGCATTGAAAACCAGTCTTCCGGCGTGATCCCGGTGATGAAGATGCTGGAAGATGCATTCTCCTACGCCAACCAGCTTGGCGCACGCCAGGGCGCCGGGGCGGTTTACCTGCACGCGCATCATCCCGATATTCTGCGTTTTCTGGATACCAAACGCGAAAATGCCGACGAAAAAATCCGTATCAAAACCCTGTCGCTGGGGGTGGTGATCCCGGATATCACCTTTAAACTGGCCAAAGAGAATGCCGAGATGGCGCTCTTTTCGCCGTATGACGTTGAGCGTATTTACGGCAAACCCTTTGGCGACGTAGCCATCAGCGAGCGCTACGAGGAGCTGGTAGCCGACGAGCGCATCCGCAAAAAAACCATCAACGCCCGCGATTTCTTCCAGACGCTGGCAGAAATCCAGTTTGAGTCTGGCTATCCGTACATCATGTACGAGGATACGGTAAACCGCGCGAACCCGATTGCCGGGCGCATCAACATGAGCAACCTGTGCTCGGAGATTTTGCAGGTCAACAGCGCGTCAGCCTACGACGAGAACCTGGACTACGCTGACATCGGCAAGGATATCTCCTGCAACCTCGGGTCGCTGAATATTGCCCACACCATGGATTCCCCCGACTTTGGCCGCACGGTGGAGACCGCCATCCGCGGGCTGACGGCGGTATCGGACATGAGCCACATCCTCAGCGTGCCGTCTATTGAAGCGGGTAACGCCACATCGCACGCTATCGGCCTGGGGCAGATGAACCTTCACGGCTACCTGGCACGCGAAGGCATCGCCTACGGCAGTCCGGAAGGGCTGGATTTTACTAACCTCTATTTCTATACCATCACCTGGCATGCGCTGCACACCTCAATGATGCTGGCGCGCGAGCGCAACCAGCGGTTCGCGGGATTTGAACAGTCGCGCTACGCCAGCGGGGAATATTTTAGCCAGTATCTTGAAGGTGAGTGGCAGCCGAAAACCGCAAAAGTGCGCGATCTCTTTGCCCGCGCGGGGATAACCCTGCCGACGCGCGAGATGTGGCAGCAGCTGCGTGATGGCGTGATGCGCCACGGTATCTATAACCAGAACCTCCAGGCCGTGCCGCCGACCGGGTCTATCTCGTATATCAACCATGCCACGTCGAGCATTCATCCGATTGTGTCGAAAATTGAAATTCGCAAGGAAGGCAAGACCGGACGCGTTTACTACCCTGCCCCGTTTATGACCAACGACAACCTGGCGCTGTATCAGGATGCGTATGAAATCGGCCCGGAAAAAATCATCGATACCTACGCCGAAGCGACAAAACACGTGGATCAGGGGCTGTCGCTGACGCTCTTCTTCCCGGATACCGCCACCACGCGGGATATCAACAAAGCGCAGATCTACGCCTGGAAGAAAGGCATCAAAACGCTTTACTACATTCGCCTGCGCCAGCTTGCGCTGGAAGGCACCGAAATCGAAGGCTGCGTGTCCTGCGCGCTGTAAGGAGAAAGGATGAAACTGTCACGCGTGAATGCCGTTAACTGGAACAAAATCCAGGACGATAAAGATCTGGAGGTATGGAACCGCCTGACCAGCAACTTCTGGCTGCCGGAAAAAGTCCCGCTCTCCAATGATATTCCGGCCTGGCAAACCCTGAGCCATGCCGAGCAACAATTGACGATCCGAGTCTTTACCGGCCTGACGCTCCTGGACACCATCCAGAACACCGTTGGTGCCCCGGCGTTGATGGCTGACGCGCTGACGCCGCATGAAGAGGCGGTGATGTCGAACATCAGCTTTATGGAGGCGGTGCACGCCCGCTCTTACAGCTCGATTTTTTCCACGCTGTGCCAGACCAAAGACGTGGATGCGGCTTACGCCTGGAGTGAAGAGAGCGCGTCATTGCAGCGCAAGGCTGCGCTGGTGCTTGAGTATTATCGGGCCGACGAGCCGCTGAAAAAGAAGGTCGCCAGCGTGTTTCTGGAATCCTTCCTCTTCTACTCTGGCTTCTGGCTGCCAATGTACTGGTCGAGCCGGGGCAAGCTCACCAACACCGCCGACCTGATTCGGCTCATCATTCGGGATGAAGCGGTGCACGGGTATTACATCGGCTATAAATACCAGAAAGGTCTGGAGAAAATCAGTACGGAAAAACGCGATGAACTAAAAGGGTTTGCGCTCGATTTGCTGATGGATCTGTACGATAACGAGCTGAGCTATACCGAAGAGCTATACGCCGGAACGGGCTGGGAAGAAGACGTCAAAGCGTTCCTCTGCTACAACGCCAACAAGGCGCTGATGAACCTTGGTTACGAGGCGCTGTTCCCGCCGGAGATGGCGGAAGTGAACCCGGCCATTCTGGCGGCGCTGTCGCCTAATGCCGACGAAAACCACGATTTCTTCTCCGGGTCCGGTTCATCGTATGTGATGGGCAAAGCGGTGGAGACGAAAGACGAAGACTGGGATTTTTAATGAGTGAATTAATGTTCATTAATTAAATATAAATCCCTTTATTTCTACCA
>NZ_JTLF01000319.1:0-19679 GCF_000798855.1 Enterobacter sp. ZOR0014
GCTCGGTTCGTAGCCGAGTACTCTATCCAGCTGAGCTACGGATGCAAAATGGCGGTGAGGCGGGGATTCGAACCCCGGATGCAGCTTTTGACCGCATACTCCCTTAGCAGGGGAGCGCCTTCAGCCTCTCGGCCACCTCACCACACAACGCCTCTTTCGAGTGCTCCGAGTAACTCGTTAAGAGCTTCTCGTCGCTGCGTGGCGCATATATTACTTTCTGGGACTTATAAGTCAAACAATTTTCCAAAAGCTTTTATCGTTTGCACAAATCACACGCAATTCGCATGTAAAACCCGCAAAGAGGGTGTTTTATAAGCGGATTTTGCATCGAACTTCTCAAAAAACGTTTGTAGAAAGGCTGGGGTTTGGGCGCGTTAAGAATAGTAGAGTGGTTAAAAAGAGAGCGGTTGAAATGAAACGGTAACGTTGAGCAGGAAAAATGACAGGAGGGTTGCGTCTCGCCCGACAGCGAGACGCGACAATATCAGTAACTGGACTGCTGGGATTTTTCAGCCTGGATACGCTGGTAGATCTCTTCACGGTGGACAGATACTTCTTTAGGAGCGTTAACACCAATACGTACCTGGTTACCCTTTACCCCTAAAACTGTCACGGTGACCTCATCCCCAATCATGAGGGTCTCACCAACTCGACGAGTCAGAATCAGCATTCTTTGCTCCTTGAAAGATTAAAAGAGTCGGGTCTCTTGTATCCCGGCATTATCCATCATATAACGCCAAAAAGTAAGCGATGACAAACACGTAAAGTGTAAGCAGTCACGGCATCACATTCTGTTAAACGTAAGTTTAGCCGATATACACAAACTCAACCTGACTTTATCGTTATCGATAGCACAGTGAACAAGACGCCATAACGTTGCCGCTATGGCGTCTGATTGTGCTTTGTAGTTATTACAGTTTCGCGCTCACCCAGCTTTCTACGCTGGCCAAAGCTTGCGGAAGTGCCGCCGCATCCGTACCACCGGCTTGCGCCATGTCCGGACGACCGCCTCCCTTGCCACCCACCTGCTGGGCGACCATACCAATCAGTTCCCCTGCTTTTACGCGGTCGGTCACATCCTTAGAGACGCCCGCAATCAGAGAAACCTTACCTTCTGCCACCGTCGCCAGCACGATAACGGTAGAACCAAGCTGGTTCTTGAGATCGTCGACCATAGTACGCAGCATCTTAGGCTCAACGCCCGCCAGATCGCTGACCAGCAGTTTGACGCCCTTAATGTCTACCGCTTTGCTGGAGAGGTTTGCACTCTCCTGCGCCGCAGCCTGTTCTTTCAGCTGCTGGAGCTCTTTTTCCAGCTGACGGGTACGCTCCAGCGCAACACGCACTTTCTCGCCCAGATTCTGGCTATCGCCTTTCAGCAGCTGCGCGATGTCGTGCAGCTGATCGCTCTGCGCATGCAGGCTGGCAATTGCGCCTTCACCGGTTACCGCTTCAATACGACGCACGCCAGCCGCCGTACCCGACTCGGAAACGATGCGGAACAGGCCGATGTCACCGGTGCGCGATGCGTGAGTACCACCGCACAGTTCGGTCGAGAAGTCGCCCATGCTCAGTACGCGAACACGTTCGTCATATTTCTCACCAAACAGCGCCATCGCACCTTTTTTCTTCGCGTCCTCGAGGTCCATGATATGGGTCTCGATCGGCAGGTTACGACGGATCTGAGCGTTCACCAGATCCTCCACCGCACGGATTTCCGACGGTTTCATCGCTTCAAAGTGCGAGAAGTCGAAACGCAGCACTTTGTCATTAACCAGAGAACCTTTCTGTGCAACATGGGTGCCCAGCACGTCGCGCAGGGCAGCGTGCATCAGGTGGGTTGCAGAGTGGTTCAGACGAATACGCGCACGGCGTGCTTCATCAACATTCGCCTGCACGCCCTCGCCCACTTTCAGCGAACCGGAAACCAGTTTGCCCTGGTGACCAATCGCCTGACCGAATTTCTGGGTGTCGCTTACGCTGAAGCTGAAACCATTGCCTTTCAGTTCGCCCTTATCGCCAACCTGGCCGCCGGACTCAGCGTAGAACGGCGTTTTGTCCAGAATGACAACCGCATCCTGACCTGCACTGATGCTGTCTACGGCTTTACCGTCAACAAACAGGGCGGTCACTTTACCGGTCAGTTCCAGTGCGTCGTAGCCTTTGAATTCAGACGCGCTATCAACGCGGATCATCGCGTTGTAGTCTGCGCCGAAACCGCTGGATTCACGCGCACGACGACGCTGTTCTTCCATCGCGGCTTCGAAGCCCGCTTCGTCAACTTTGATGTTACGCTCACGGCAAACGTCCGCCGTCAGGTCAACCGGGAAGCCGTAGGTGTCGTACAGGCGGAAAGCGGTTTCGCCATCCAGCGTGTCGCCCTTCAGTTTTGCCAGTTCTTCATCCAGCAGCGCCAGACCGCGCTCCAGCGTACGGGCAAACTGCTCTTCTTCGGTTTTCAGAACCTGCTCTACCTGCGCCTGCTGGCGTTTCAGCTCGTCACCGGCTGCACCCATCACGCCAATCAGTGGCCCAACGAGTTTGTAGAAGAAGGTGTCCTTCGCGCCCAGCATGTTGCCATGACGGATCGCACGACGAATGATACGACGCAGCACGTAGCCACGGTTTTCATTCGACGGGATTACGCCGTCGGCAATCAGGAACGCACAAGAACGAATGTGGTCTGCAATCACGCGCAGCGATTTGTTGTTCAGATCGGTCGCACCGGTCACTTCCGCAACGGCTTTGATCAGGGTGCTGAACAGGTCAATTTCGTAGTTGGAGTTAACGTGTTGCAGAACGGCGGCAATACGCTCCAGGCCCATACCGGTATCAACGGACGGTTTCGGCAGCGGCTCCATGGTACCGTCTGCCTGACGATTGAACTGCATGAAGACGATGTTCCAGATCTCAATATAGCGATCGCCGTCTTCTTCCGGGCTGCCAGGAGGTCCACCCCAGATGTGGTCGCCGTGATCGTAGAAGATCTCGGTGCACGGACCGCAAGGACCGGTATCACCCATCTGCCAGAAGTTGTCAGACGCGTATGGCGCGCCTTTGTTATCACCGATGCGAATAATGCGCTCGCGCGGGATACCGACCTCTTTTTCCCAGATTTCGTAGGCTTCGTCATCGGTTTCATAGACGGTAACCCACAGACGCTCTTTCGGCAGGTTGAACCAGTTTTCACCGGTCAGCAGTTCCCACGCATATTGAATGGCATCGTGTTTGAAATAGTCGCCGAAGCTGAAGTTACCCAGCATTTCGAAGAACGTGTGGTGACGCGCGGTGTAACCGACGTTTTCCAGGTCGTTGTGTTTACCGCCCGCACGCACGCAACGCTGTGATGTTGTGGCGCGGGAATAATTACGCTTGTCGAGACCAAGGAACACATCCTTGAACTGGTTCATCCCGGCGTTGGTAAACAGTAAAGTCGGGTCGTTGTTCGGTACCAGGGAGCTGCTGGCAACAACCTGGTGTCCCTTACTATGGAAAAAATCGAGAAACGCCTGACGGATCTCAGCGGTGCTCTTGCTCATAATTATCCTGAAATCAAGCTAACGAAATGTCGCAGCCAGCCTGTATCGATAAACCGTTGGACAGACCAGCTACTGGAAAAAGTGGGAATAAGATAAGTTTTCTTTGGTGGGAAGTAAAATCCCGCATGCGTTCAATCCACAAAATTGCGCCAGATATCCTGAATATCTTCCATCAGAAAGCCGCGGTAGAGCAAAAAGCGCTGGATTTTGACTTTATCTGAAAAATCACGCGGCAGCGGTTCGCCGTACTTTCGAATCGCCTGCTCTTTCGCCAGTTCACACCAGTCTGTGTCGCATTCACGCATCGCTTTTTCAATCGATTCCCGGGCCACCCCTTTCTGATTCAGTTCCTGACGGATGCGTGCAGGACCGTAGCCTTTACGTCCGCGGCTGGCGAGAAAGCGGGCGGCAAAGCGTTCGTCATCGAGGTAATGATGTTCATAGCACCAGGCAACCACGCGGTCATAATCTTCGGCAGTGGCATCAATCTCTTCCGGCCCGTTTTTGCTCATGACAGGCGCTGACAGTTTTCGTCTTAGCTCCTGTTCGCTGTGGTCACGCACGGCAAGTATACGTACGGCACGGTCCAGCAAGCGCGAGTAGGCGGGTCGGCGTGTGGTCGGTTCACTCATATAAAACCTGCAGATTCAGAAATGCAAAAAGGGCCGCATCAGCAGCCCTTCATCTTTACACGAGAGACTTAAAAGTCTTCGTTGGTTTCTTCAGCATCCGCAGCATCCACCACGAAATCAGGTTTAGAGTCCTGGTTGCTCAGCAGAAGCTCACGCACCTTCTTCTCAATCTCTTTCGCCGCAGCCGGGTTCTCTTTCAGCCAGGAAATCGCATTCGCTTTACCCTGACCAATTTTGTCACCGTTATAGCTATACCAGGCGCCCGCTTTTTCAATCAGCTTCTCTTTCACGCCCAGGTCAACCAGCTCACCGAAGAAGTTAATCCCTTCGCCGTAGAGGATCTGGAATTCAGCCTGTTTGAACGGTGCGGCGATTTTGTTCTTCACAACCTTCACGCGCGTTTCGCTACCAACGACGTTTTCACCCTCTTTCACCGCGCCGATACGGCGGATATCCAGACGGACAGAGGCGTAGAATTTCAGTGCGTTACCACCGGTTGTGGTTTCCGGGTTACCGAACATCACACCAATTTTCATACGGATCTGGTTGATGAAGATCAGCAGCGTGTTGGACTGCTTCAGGTTACCTGCCAGCTTACGCATCGCCTGGCTCATCATACGTGCCGCGAGGCCCATGTGAGAGTCGCCGATTTCACCTTCGATTTCCGCTTTTGGCGTCAGTGCAGCAACGGAGTCGACCACGATAACGTCAACAGCACCAGAGCGCGCCAGCGCGTCACAAATTTCCAGCGCCTGCTCACCGGTGTCCGGCTGAGAACACAGCAGGTTGTCGATGTCCACGCCCAGTTTACGCGCATAAACAGGATCCAGCGCGTGCTCGGCATCGATAAACGCACAGGTTTTACCTTCGCGCTGTGCCGCAGCAATCACCTGCAGCGTCAGGGTGGTTTTACCGGAGGACTCTGGCCCGTAGATCTCTACGATACGGCCCATTGGCAGACCGCCCGCGCCCAGCGCGATGTCCAGAGAAAGCGAACCGGTGGAGATCGTTTCAACATCCATGGTACGGTCTTCACCCAGGCGCATGATGGAGCCTTTACCGAATTGCTTTTCGATCTGGCCCAGTGCTGCCGCCAACGCTTTCTGTTTGTTTTCGTCGATAGCCATTATTACTCCTGTCATGCCGGGAGAAGCGACTGTGCTTCACCGTGGATTTCTGTTCTGTTGGTGCAATTATACTGTATAGTCATACAGTATCAAGTGTTTTGTAGAAATTGTTGCCAGAGCGTTTTTAACGCATATTCCGTTGCCTGACGACGCACGCTTTCACGGTCGCCGCTAAAGCACTCCCGGCGAGTGATCCCTTCACCTTTTGAGGTCGCAAAACCAAACCAGACGGTGCCTACGGGCTTCACGTCACTGCCGCCGTCCGGGCCCGCGATGCCGCTGATTGAAATCGCGTAATCTGCCCGCGCCTCTTTTAGCGCGCCAATGGCCATCTCGATCACCACCGGCTCGCTGACCGCGCCGTGCTGTTCCAGCGTGGATTCACGCACGCCAATCATCTGTGCTTTAGCTTCGTTACTGTAGGTCACAAAGCCGCGTTCAAACCAGGCGGAACTGCCGGCAATATCGGTAATCGCTTTCGCCACCCAGCCGCCGGTGCAGGATTCCGCGGTGGTAAGGGTCGCCCCGCGTTGCTTAAGCGCCAGTCCGACTATCTCGCTAAGCTGCATCAATTCATGGTCAGTCATTCTCGCTCCAGGCTTCAGAAAAACGTGCAGCACAAGATAGCACTTTCTCGTCAAATATGGGGATGCGCTTCGGGTTTTACGAGGGGGCTTCAGAAAAAAGCCGATGCGGGCGCACCGGCTATGGGGAGGTTATTTCATACTGTCAGCGAGGGTGTTCACGTTGTGGCGAAATGCCTTAACGTAGGTATCAGCAACCCCACCTTTTGCCGACAGGGCTTCCGGGTAAAGTTCGCCTCCCGGCTGCGCGCCTGTCGCCGTCGCAATTTGCTTCACCAGACGCGGATCGAGCTGGTTTTCCATAAACCAGGTTTTCACGCCATCGGCTTTGATCTGATTGATAATCTCAGCGACCTGCGCTGCGCTGGCCTCGCTCTCTGAAGAGAGCCCTTGCGGTGCCATGAAGGTGACGCCATACGCGCGGCTAAAATAGCCGAATGCGTCATGGCTGGTCAGCACGTTACGTTTTTCCTGTGGGATCTGGCTAAAGCGGGTTTTGGCCCAGCCGTCCAGTTGCGTCAGTTGCGCGATATACGGCTGGCCTGAAGCCTCCAGTGCCGCTTTATCCTCTGGATCTGCTTTCACCAGCCCGTTCAGAATATTTTGTGCATACAGCGCACCGTTCGCCGCGCTATTCCAGGCATGCGGGTCGGTCACGGTCTTTCCATCTTCCTCGAGCGTGTGCGTTTTTACCCCGGTTGAGGCCACAACCAGCTGCCCTTTGAAACCGGAGGCTTTCACCAGACGGTCGAGCCACCCTTCCAGCCCCAGGCCGTTGACCACCACCACGTCAGCCTTGCTCAGCGCCGCGCTGTCTTTAGGTGACGGTTCGAAGGTATGCGGATCGCCGTCCGGCCCGACCAGCGTCGTCACGTTCACATGGTCGCCGCCCACTTCCTGCGTAATATCTCCCAGTATCGAAAAGCTGGTCACCACATTCAGCGTTTTCGCCATCACGCCGTTCGACAGCATACCCAGCGCAAGCGCCATCACTAATCCTGTAAGTTTCATCGTTTCCCCTTGCCTTAAAAAAGCGCGCGCAGACTGCCAGCCAGCCTGCTTCGCGTGCCAAATAAAACAGAAATAAAGAACAACGCGCTGGCGGTCAGCACAATGGACGGTCCGGCGGGCAGACTGATTGCCCAGGACAAACTTAAGCCCAGCCACGCGCAGAAAATTCCGCTGATGCCGGCCATCAAAAGCAAACCTGGCAATGTGCGCACCCAGCAGCGTGCCGCCACCGCCGGGAGCATCATCAGCCCGACGGCCATCAGCGTGCCGAGCACCTGAAAACCGGCCACCAGGTTAAGCACCAGCAGCGCCAGAAACAGTCCGTGGAGCAGGCCGGGCAACCCGCGGGCATTGACCTGCAACCAGGCGGTATCAAAGGCTTCGGTCACCAGCCCACGATAGAAAATCGCCAGCGTTATCAGGGTGAACATGCAAACGCCCGTGACAAACAGCGCCGCATCGTTGTCCACCGCAAGAATGGAACCAAACAGCAGATGCAGCAGATCGACATTCGACCCGCGCAGCGACACCAGCGTGACGCCCAGTGCCAGTGAGCCAAGGTAAAATCCGGCAAAGCTGGCATCCTCTTTAATCGGCGTGCGTCGGCTGACCAGGCCGGCCACCAGCGCCACGGTAATACCGGCAATAAAACCACCGATACTCATCGCCAGCAGCGACATGCCGCTGAGCAAATACCCTACGGCGACACCGGGTAAAATGGCGTGAGAAAGGGCATCACCCATCAGGCTCATCCGGCGCAGCTGGAGGAATACGCCGAGTGCGGTGGTACTGACAGAAAGGGCCAGGCAGACCACCAGCGCACGACGCATAAAGCCGTACTCAATAAACGGCAGGAAAAAGAGATGCCAAATCATGCCACCCTCACCCGCTCGGTTTTCCAGTGAGGAATGTCAGCATCCAGCATTAATGTCTGCGGGAAGTGGCGTGCCACACGCTCGCTGTCATGCAATACCGCAAGCAGAGTCTGGCCCTGCATATACATCTCCAGCATCAGATCCATCAGCACGTTGCAGGTCGCTTCGTCGACGCCGGTGAAAGGCTCATCGAGCATCACAAGCGGTGCCTGCTGCACTAAAACGCGGGCAAATAACATGCGCTGAAACTGCCCACCGGAGAGTTCATCAATGGTGGAAAGCGCCATCGACGCCAGCCCTACCCGCTCCAGCGCGCTGGCAATGCGTAACCGCGTTTCCCGACGAAACCCGGATAAGAGCGATATGCCCGGCCAGCAGCCCATACTCACCACGTCCTGAACGGTGAGCGGAAATTGCGCCTCGAGTGCGTGGCGCTGTGCCAGCCAGCCAATCACCGGGCGCTTACCCTGCCAGCGAAAGCTGCCGCCCACGGGAGGAATAAACCCGGCGAGCGTTTTCAGCAGCGTGGATTTTCCGCAGCCATTGGCGCCGACGATAGCCGTCATACTGCCGCGCTCAATCGTGCCTGAGAGGGGCCGCGTTACAGGCTGGCGGTCATAGCCCGCGACCAGTTCATTCATCAGGATCATGGCAGCGCCACCGCCCAGCGCACGGCCAGCCCGATAAAAACAATAAGCACCAGCGCCAGTAAAAGCCGAACCGGAGCAGACAGAGAGAAAAGGGACGTTGACATCTCGACACCGCGTTAAATGTTATAACATAACAATAATGAAAGGTGATTGAGATGTAAATGGCGGGTTTGAAAAGGGAGTGTGGCGAAATGTTTCTGTAAAACGTCCCTCTCCCGTGGGAGAGGGTCAGGGTGAGGGCATCAGGCCTACCCGTCAGAGCGACTTACTGACTAAACGGTGACGCCGCCGGCACGCGGGCCTGCGAGACCGCCAGCCCCAGCTGCCACACGGCCATGGCATAATGAGTGCTGTGGTTATAGCGGGTGATGGTGTAGAAGTTCGGCATGCCGTACCAGTACTGATAACCGGTTCCCACGTCCAGACGCAGCAGGCTTACCTGGTCAACATTGCCCAGCGGCTGCGTTGGCGTTAAGCCTGCCGCCGTCAGCTGCGCGACGCTGTATTTGGTTTTAAAGCCGTTTTCCAGACCAAATGCCTCGCCGTTCGCCTGCACGGCTACCTGTCCACCTGGCGTCCAGCCGTGCGCTTTGAAGTAGTTTGCCACGCTGCCGATGGCATCCACCGGATCCCACAGGTTGATATGACCATCGCCATTGAAGTCGACGGCATATTGTTTATAGGAGGATGGCATAAACTGGCCGTAGCCCATCGCACCGGCAAACGAACCTTTCAGATCGAGCGGGTCGTCCTGCTCGTTGCGCGCCATCAGCAGGAAGGTTTCCAGCTCGGAAGAGAAATACTCCGCGCGGCGCGGGTAGTTAAAGGAGAGCGTCGCCAGCGCATCGAGGATGCGGGTTTTACCCATTACGCGGCCCCAGCGGGTTTCCACGCCGATAATCCCGACGATGATCTCCGGCGGCACGCCGTATACCTGCCACGCGCGATTAAGGGCATCTTCATACTGATTCCAGAACACCACGCCGTTTTGCACGTTGTCCGGGGTAATAAACTGTTTGCGATAGCGCAACCATGCGCCGTTTGGCCCGGTAGGGACCTGTGCCGTCGGTGCCTGTCTGTCCATCAGGCGCAGCACGTAGTCCAGACGCTTTGCCTGGGACAAAATTTCGTGCAGCTGCTGGCGGTCAAAGCCGTGTTTGCTCACCATTTTATCAATGAACTGCTCGGCCGCCGGGTTATTCGCGAAGTCGCCACCCATTTGCATCATATTGTGCTGCGGCTCCAGCAGGAACCCTCCGGAAGGGGCGCCAGCCGTTTGCTGAACAGCTTCGGTCTTAGGTTTGCTACTGCAGGCAGACAGCAGAATAAGCGCTGGCAACAGCGCTGCATAACGACGCTTGAACATGAGACATCCATTTAACGGGTTCGATAAGAACCCAGTATGGTAAAGCATCCGTAACACCTCAAGGAAGCGGTACGCACCTCCCCAACGCAAATCCGTGCTTTTTTCCACCGGAAATCATTCATCACATCAATTAACTTTCAAAATAATCCATTTTTCTTTCATTGTGAGATCTAACTAACACTTTAAAACCTTTCAAAGTGATTATTATTAGCCCCAGTAATACAAAACAAAAAAGCCCCACAGGAGAGAACAATGATAGAAACCATCACCCACGGCGCCGAGTGGTTCATCGGGCTGTTTCAGAAAGGCGGAGAAGTGTTCACCGGCATGGTGACCGGGATCCTGCCCCTGCTGATCAGCCTGCTGGTGATCATGAACGCGCTGATTAACTTTATCGGCCAGCATCGCATTGAACGCTTCGCTCAGCGCTGCGCCGGGAACCCGCTGTCCCGCTACCTGATTTTGCCGTTCATCGGCACCTTCGTGTTCTGCAACCCGATGACCTTAAGCCTCGGCCGCTTTATGCCAGAAAAGTACAAGCCGAGTTATTACGCCGCCGCCTCTTACAGCTGCCATTCGATGAACGGCCTGTTCCCGCACATCAACCCCGGAGAGCTGTTTGTTTACCTCGGTATCGCCAGCGGCCTTACCACCCTTGGTCTACCGCTCGGCCCGCTGGCAGTCAGTTACCTGCTGGTTGGCCTGGTGACCAACTTCTTCCGCGGCTGGGTCACAGACCTCACCACCGCCATTTTCGAGAAAAAAATGGGTATCCAGCTTGAACAAAAAGTCCATCTTTCAGGAGCCACAGCATGAACCGGATCCGCATTGAGAAAGGCACGGGTGGCTGGGGCGGCCCGCTGGAGTTCGACGCCTCCGAAGGCAAAAAGATCGTTTACATCACCGCAGGCACGCGCCCGGCGATCGTCGATAAGCTGCGTGAGCTGACCGGCTGGGAAGCCGTCGATGGCTTTAAAGAGGGTGAGCCGCCGGAAGCGGAAATCGGCGTGGCGGTGATCGACTGCGGCGGCACGCTGCGCTGCGGCATCTATCCGAAGCGGCGTATTCCGACGGTGAATATCCACTCCACCGGCAAATCCGGCCCGCTGGCACAGTACATCCTTGAAGACATCTATGTGTCGGGCGTGAAGGAGGACAACATCACTCTGGTGAATGGCAGTCCCGCGCCGCAAAAAGTGGCCCCGCGAGATTACGACACCAGCAAGAAAATCACCGAGCAGAGCGACGGCCTGCTGGCGAAGGTCGGGATGGGTATGGGCTCCGCCGTGGCGGTGCTGTTCCAGTCCGGGCGCGACACCATCGACACGGTACTGAAAACCATTCTGCCGTTTATGGCGTTCGTCTCGGCGCTGATCGGCATCATCATGGCGTCCGGCCTGGGCGACTGGATTGCCCACGGCCTCGCCCCGCTCGCCAGCCACCCGCTAGGGCTGGTGACGCTGGCACTGATCTGCTCCTTCCCGCTGCTGTCGCCGTTCCTCGGCCCGGGCGCGGTGATCGCTCAGGTCATCGGCGTACTGATTGGCGTGCAGATTGGCCTCGGCAATATTCCGCCACACCTCGCCCTGCCCGCCCTGTTTGCCATTAACGCCCAGGCCGCGTGCGACTTCATCCCCGTCGGACTGTCATTGGCCGAAGCGCGCCAGGACACCGTGCGCGTAGGCGTGCCGTCCGTACTGGTCAGCCGCTTCCTGACGGGCGCGCCGACGGTGCTGATTGCCTGGTTTGTCTCCGGCTTTATCTATCAATAAGAGGTTCCTGCGATGACCGTGATTTATCAGACCACCATTACCCGCATCGGCCAGAGCGCAGCGGATGCGCTCAGCGACCAGATGCTGATTACTTTCCGCGAAGGTGCCCCGGCGGATATCGAAGAGTTTTGCTTTATTCACTGCCACGGCGAGCTTAACGGCGAGCTGAAAGCAGGAAGCCAGCTGGAGCTGGGCGAGACGCGCTATGCGGTAACCGCCGTCGGCGATGTCGCCGAGCAAAACCTACGCGAACTGGGCCATATCACCCTGCGTTTTGACGGACAGCCGCAGGCGGAGTATCCCGGTACGGTTCACGTGGCGGGCCCGGTTCCGCAGGCTGTCACCCCAGGCTGCACGTTAAAATTTGTTGCGTAATTAAGGAGAAACACATGAGTCAGGTTGCCGTTGTCATTGGTGGAGGACAAACCTTAGGTGAGTTCCTTTGCCGTGGGCTTGCCGCAGAAGGCTACCGCGTGGCGGTCGTGGATATTCAGAGTGAAAAAGCCGCCCGCGTGGCGGACACCATCAACACCGAATTTGGTGAAGGGATGGCGTACGGGTTTGGTGCCGACGCCACCAGCGAGCAAAGCGTAATGGCGCTCGCCCGCGGCGTGGACGAGATTTTTGGACGTACCGACCTGCTGGTCTACAGCGCGGGAATTGCGAAAGCGGCGTTTATCAGCGATTTCGAACTGGGGGATTTTGACCGCTCGCTGCAGGTCAATCTGGTGGGTTATTTCCTCTGCGCCCGCGAGTTTTCCCGCCTGATGATCCGCGACGGTATTCAGGGGCGCATTATTCAGATCAACTCGAAATCCGGGAAAGTGGGCAGCAAGCACAACTCCGGCTACAGCGCGGCCAAGTTTGGCGGCGTGGGGCTGACGCAGTCTCTGGCGCTGGATCTGGCTGAATACGGCATTACCGTTCACTCGCTGATGCTGGGCAACCTGCTGAAATCGCCAATGTTCCAGTCCCTGCTGCCGCAGTACGCCACCAAGCTCGGCATCAAGGCTGAAGAAGTGGAGCAGTACTACATCGATAAAGTGCCGCTGAAGCGCGGGTGCGATTATCAGGACGTGCTGAACATGCTGCTGTTTTACGCCAGCCCGAAAGCGTCGTACTGCACCGGGCAGTCGATTAACGTCACCGGCGGGCAGGTGATGTTCTGATCGAGCGGTTTTGCCCGGTGGCGCTAACGCTTACCGGGCCTACAAAAACCTTCAAACCGTAGGCCGGGTAAGGCGCAACCGCCACCCGGCAATTAAAGGAGTCAATATGGTCACCGCACTCATCACCGTCGCCGCCCTCGCCTGGATCTGCCAGATGGCGTTTGGCGGCTGGCAGATCCATCAGTTCAACCGCGCGTTTGATGCCCTGTGTCAGAAAGGTCGCGTGGGCGTCGGACGTTCCGGCGGACGCTTTAAACCGCGCGTGGTGGTCGCCGTTGTATTGGATGAACACGATCGCGTATGCGATTCCCTGATCATGCGTGGCATGACGGTGTTTGCTCGTCCGACTAAAATCCAGGCAATCAACGGCATTTCACTGCAGGAATTACGGCCTGATGTGATCTTTCCCCATGATTCAGGCTGTCAGAATGCACTATCATTAGCGCTTAATCTGAAACATGGATAATTTCGTTGTGAAAGCTATAGACTTGCGAAATTATCATTTCGCAACCTAAGGAACGAAGCGCCTATGAAACCACGTCAGCGGCAGGCGGCCATTCTCGAGTATCTGCAAAAGCAGGGGAAATGCTCGGTGGAGGATCTGGCCCACTACTTTGACACCACCGGCACGACAATACGCAAGGACCTGGTATTGCTCGAAAACTCTGGCGCCGTCATCCGAACTTACGGCGGGGTGATGCTGAATAAGGATGAAGCTGACCCGCCTATCGATCACAAAACGCTGATCAATACCCACCAGAAAGCGCTTATTGCCGAGGCCGCCGTTAAATTTATTCACGATGGTGATTCCATCATTCTCGACGCAGGCAGCACCGTCCTGCAAATGATCCCCCTGCTCAGCCGCTTTAACAACATCACGGTGATGACCAACAGCCTGCATATCGTCAACGCCCTGTCGGAATTTGACAGCGAGCAGACTATCCTGATGCCCGGCGGCACCTTTCGCAAAAAATCGGCGTCGTTTCACGGTCAGCTGGCCGAGAACGCTTTCGACCACTTCAGCTTCGATAAGCTGTTTATGGGCACCGACGGCATCGATCTGAACGCAGGCGTCACGACCTTCAATGAGGTATTCAGCGTCAGTAAAGCGATGTGCAACGCCGCACGGGAAGTGATTTTGATGGCAGACTCGTCGAAGTTTGGCCGCAAAAGTCCCAACATTGTCTGTAGCCTTGAAAGCGTTGATAAGCTGATTACCGACGCGGGGATTGATCCGGCGTTCAAAAAGGCGCTGGAAGAGAAAGGTATCGACGTGATCGTAACCGGAGAGAGAGATGAGTGATTTTCTGTTAGAAACGGGCCGCCAGACGCTGATGCTGGAGCTGCAGGAAGCCAGCCGCCTGCCAGAACGTCTGGGCGAGGATTTTGTCCGCGCCGCCAACACGATTATCCACTGCGAAGGCAAAGTGATCGTGGCGGGCATCGGTAAATCCGGCCATATCGGCAAAAAAATTGCCGCGACGCTGGCGAGCACCGGCACCCCGGCCTTCTTCGTGCATCCCGCCGAGGCGCTGCATGGCGATCTGGGGATGATTGAAAGCCGCGATGTGATGCTGTTTATCTCCTACTCCGGTTCGGCCAAAGAGCTGGATCTTATTATTCCGCGCCTGCAGGAGAAATCGGTCGCTCTGCTGGCGATGACCGGCAAATCCCGCTCGCCGCTGGCGCTGGCCGCTAAAGCGACGCTGGATATTTCCGTTGAGCGTGAAGCCTGCCCGATGCACCTTGCCCCGACCTCCAGCACCGTCAACACCCTCATGATGGGTGACGCGCTGGCGATGGCGGTGATGCAGGCGCGCGGATTTAACGAAGAAGATTTTGCCCGTTCGCATCCGGCGGGCGCGCTCGGCGCGCGGCTGCTCAATAAGGTTCATCATCTGATGCGCACTGACGATGCCATTCCCCAGGTCAAGCTCGATACCAGCGTGATGGACGCGATGCTGGAACTGAGCCGCACCGGGCTGGGGCTGGTCGCGGTGTGTGACGACAACGGTAGCGTCCAGGGCGTATTCACTGACGGCGACCTGCGGCGCTGGCTGGTGGGGGGTGGCAAACTGGAAACGAAAGTGTCTGACGCGATGACCAAAGGCGGGCTGACGCTGAATGCCGACAGCCGCGCCATTGAGGCCAAAGAGGTGCTGATGAAGCGCAAAATCACCGCCGCACCGGTGGTGGATGACGCCGGCAAGCTCTGCGGTGCCATCAACCTGCAGGATTTCTACCAGGCGGGGATTATTTAACCCTTCAGCCCAAGACGCTTCGCCAGCCGGTGCAGGTTGGCGACGTCCATCTCCAGCGCCCGCGCGCACGCCGCCCAGCTGCGGTTGTTCTGCTCCAGCGCGAGGGTAATCATCTGACGCTGGAACGCTTGCGTCGCCTCGCGCAGGTTTTCATTTGCATTCTCCGGCACACGCTGAGCCACCGCCTGCACGGCGTCATCGTGCAACGCAAAATGACGCGCGTGGATCACAACCTCATCACCCGCACGCGTCGCACGCGCCAGCACCACCGCACGGTGAATCGCATGCTCGAGCTCCCGCACGTTGCCCGGCCAGCCGTAGCTCAACAGATGCGCCCTTGCCCCCGGGCTGAGTACCACGCGGGAAAGCCCCATTCTGAGACGGCATTGCTCGCAGAAATATCCCGCCAGCAGAACCACATCTTCTCCGCGCTCGCGCAGCGGCGGCACGGTAAGCGGGAACACGCTCAGACGGTGGAAAAGATCCGCGCGGAAATGCCCGGCCAGCACCGCTTCTCGCAGGTCGCGGTTGGTCGCCGCCAGCACGCGCACGTCCACCCGTAAGCTGCGGTCATCCCCCACGCGCTGGATGTCACCGTACTGCAATACGCGCAACAGTTTGGCCTGGAGCGAAAGCGAAAGCTCTCCAATCTCATCGAGAAACAGCGTCCCGTTATCGGCCATCTCAAACTTACCGCTGCGGTTGCTGATGGCCCCGGTAAATGCCCCTTTGACGTGACCAAACAGCTCGCTTTCCGCCACGCTCTCCGGCAATGCGGCACAGTTAAGGTATACGAGCGGGTTGGCCGCGCGTGGTGAGGCTTCATGAATTGACTTCGCCACCAGCTCTTTACCGGTGCCGGTTTCACCGAAGATCAGCACGTTCAGGTCGGACGCGGCGACAATCTCAATCTCTTTTTTAAGCTGCGCTATGCCCGGCGACAGGCCGATCATCTCCGTGTGCGCCACCGGCTCAAACGCCGACGGGCTGCCGGGAAGAATATTCTGGCTTTCCAGCTGTTCTATCAGCAACGCGTTATTGAGCGCCCCGGAGGCCAGCGCGGCAATCAGCCTTAACTCTTCATCACTGAAGGTATCGAACTGGTCCGGCGACATGCCGTCGAGGGTTAATGCGCCAATCAGGTGTTGTCCGGCAAACAGCGGCAGACCGATACAGGCGTGCACCTTCAGGCTCTCCTGCCCCGGGATCAGACCGTCGTAGGGATCCGGCAAGTCGCTGTCCGCCGGGAAACGTACCACGTCACCCGCACGGGCAATGGTTTCCAGCCGCGGATGCCCTTCAAGAGTAAACCGCCGCCCGAGAACATCTTTCGCGAGCCCGTCGATAGCCAGCGGAATAAACTGTCTCCCCTCGTAGCGCAACAGCGCCGAGGCATCGCACGCCAGCACGTGACGCAGCGTGGAGATAAGCCGCTGAAAACGGTCCTGATGACCGATACCGGTTTGCAGTTCAATGGCGATCTTCGCCAGCACATCAACGGAAAAACTCATGGCTGCCTCGCTGTCATTTTGACAATAAATAGTGTCATATTGACCGTCATCAGGATAGTCATAATGACTACTCATCACGAGGTATAGAAAAAATAATTCATTAAAATCAAAAAGATAAAAGTTGGCACGCAATGTGATATAGGCAAATCATCTTATTCAAAAACGCTGTATTACGTTGAGGTTGCTATGTCTATTCTGGTTAAAAATAACATTCATTGGGTGGGTCAACGTGACTGGGAGGTGCGTGATTTCCACGGGACGGAATACAAAACGCTGCGCGGCAGCAGCTACAACAGCTATCTTATCCGTGAAGGCAAAAACGTCCTGATCGATACCGTCGATCACAAATTCAGCCGCGAGTTCGTGCAGAACCTGCGCAGCGAAATCGATCTCGACGCAATCGACTACATCATCATCAACCACGCGGAAGAGGATCACGCCGGTGCGTTGACCGAGCTGATGTCGTACATTCCGAATACACCGATCTACTGCACCACCAACGCCATCGACTCGATCAACGGTCATCACCATCATCCGGAGTGGAATTTCCACACCGTGAAAACCGGCGACTCGCTGGATATCGGCAACGGCAAACAGCTGATCTTCGTTGAAACCCCGATGCTGCACTGGCCGGACAGCATGATGACCTACATGACCGGCGACGCGGTATTGTTCAGCAACGACGCCTTTGGCCAGCACTACTGTGACGAACGCCTGTTCAATGATGAAGTGGATCAGACCGAACTGTTTGAGCAGTGCCAGCGCTACTACGCCAACATTCTGACCCCGTTCAGCCGTCTGGTGACGCCAAAAATCACCGAGATCCTCGGCTTTAACCTGCCGGTGGACATGATTGCCACCTCCCACGGCGTGGTGTGGCGTGAAAACCCCACCCAGATCGTTGAGCTGTACCTGAAATGGGCGGCGGATTATCAGGAAGACCGCATCACGATTTTCTACGACACCATGTCCAATAACACCCGCATGATGGCGGACGCCATTGCCCAGGGCATCAACGAAGTGGATCCGAACGTGGCGGTGAAAATCTTCAACGTGGCGCGCAGCGATAAAAACGAGATCCTCACCAATGTCTTCCGCTCAAAAGGCGTGCTGGTGGGCACCTCCACGATGAACAACGTGATGATGCCGAAAATTGCTGGCCTGGTGGAAGAGATGACCGGCCTGCGTTTTCGCAACAAACGCGCCAGCGCGTTTGGCTCTCACGGCTGGAGCGGCGGCGCGGTAGATCGCCTCTCTACCCGTCTGCAGGATGCAGGTTTTGAGATGTCCCTGAGTCTGAAAGCGAAATGGCGCCCGGATATCGACGCGCTGGAAATTTGCCGTCAGCATGGCCGCGACATTACCCGTCAGTGGGCGCTCGCACCGCTTCCTGAGGCGTCTGCAAAACCTACCGAACAGCAGGAAGCCTGTGCCTGTGCAGCTGCCGCTGCTGCACACCTCGGCCCACGCATGCAGTGCAGCGTTTGCCAGTGGATATATGACCCGGAACGGGGCGAACCCCTTCAGGACGTTGCCCCGGGCACGCCGTGGTGCGACGTGCCGGATACCTTCCTCTGCCCGGAATGTTCCCTCGGTAAAGACGTTTTTGACGAACTGGGTACGGAGGCAAAATGAATCACGGAATCGTCATCATCGGTTCGGGCTTCGCCGCCCGCCAGCTGGTGAAAAATATCCGCAAACAGGACGCTAACGTGCCGGTGACGGTGATCGCCGCCGACAGCATGGATGAGTACAACAAGCCTGATTTAAGCCATGTCATCAGCCAGAATCAGCGCGCCGAAGACCTCACCCGCCAGACGGCGGGGGAGTTCGCGGAACAGTTTAACCTGCGCCTGTTTCCCTACACCTGGGTTACCGATATCGACGCCGCCGCGCACGTCGTGAAGGCGAAAGACAAAATCTGGCAGTACGACAAGCTGGTGCTGGCCACAGGGGCCTCTGCCTTTGTGCCGCCCTTTGAAGGGCGAGAGCTGATGATCACCCTAAACAGCCAGCAGGAGTATCAGGCAAGCGAAACGGGGCTTCGCGATGCGCAACGCGTGATGATCGTCGGCGGTGGGCTGATTGGTACCGAGCTGGCGATGGATTTCTGCCGCGCGGGTAAAACCGTTACCCTGGTTGACCACGCGGCGAGCATTCTGTCGGCGCTGATGCCCGCAGAAGTAAGCAGCCGCTTACAGCATCGACTGACCGACATGGGCGTCCATCTGCTGCTCAAATCGCAGTTACAGAGTCTGAGCAAAACCGCAGGCGGCATTCGTGGGGCACTCGACCGCAACCGCAGCGTTGAGGTGGATGCGGTGGTTGCCGCGACGGGTCTGCGCCCGGAAACCGCGCTGGCACATCGCGCAGGCGCCGAAACAGACCGCGGCGTAAAGGTCGACAGCTACCTGCAAACCTCACAGCCGGACATTTATGCCCTGGGCGACTGCGCGGAAATTAATGGCCGGGTGCTGCCGTTTCTGCAACCGATCCAGTTGAGCGCCATGGTCCTGGCGAAAAACCTGATCGGCGTCAGCGCGCCGCTAAAGCTTCCTCCGATGCTGGTGAAGGTGAAAACGCCGGACCTGCCGCTGCACCTTGCGGGAGAAACGCAGCGACAGGATCTGAGCTGGCAAATCGCCATTGAATCACAGGGGATGGTGGCGCGCGGCATCGACGCAGATGACCAATTGCGCGCCTTTGTGGTGAGCGAAGAGAGAATGAAGGAGGCGTTCGCGCTGCTGAAATCGCTACCTGCTTAACCGTCGTATTGCCGGGTGGCGCTGCGCTTACCCGGCCTACAAAACAACAAAAAGAGAGTTGAGGCAAAAATTCAGGAGCGCACCACCAGCGCATCGTAGCCGCGCCAGCGGTAGTTGGCCATGGAGATCAGCCAGCAGGCGACAAACAGCCCGACCACCACAAATCCGGCGTTGCCGAGGTTATCGTTCACCGCGCCCACCGCATCCCAGACGCCGCCGCTAAGGGCAAATTTATCCATCAGCAGACCCAGCGCTTCCAGCCCACCAATGAACAGCGCCACCACCACGGAGGTACCGGTAATGGTCATGTTGTAGTAGAGCTTGCGCTGCGGTTTGTTAAACGCCCAGCCGTAGGCACCGACCATCAGCAAATTGTCGAGGGTATCCACCAGCGCCATACCGCTGGCGAAGAGCGCC